>JASFSK010000110.1:0-10340 GCA_050114455.1 Desulfobacterales bacterium
CGACCGGAATTACTCCAGGGCGGTGCTGGAAATCGGCAGAAAATATCCCCATGCCGGCTACGGCGGATCGTTCATCCAATGGCTCCGTTCGACCGCTCCCAAACCCTACAACAGCTGGGGCAACGGTGCTGCCATGCGAGTCAGCCCGGTGGGCTTTGCTTGTGATTCGGTTGAAACCGTCCTTAAAGAGGCCGCACGGACTGCCGAAATATCACACAATCACCCTGAAGGAGTTAGGGGAGCCCAGGCGACTGCACTGAGTGTTTACCTGGCCAGGGTCACACAAGACAAGCCGTCTATAAGAAGAGAGGTGACCGAAAGGTTCGGTTACGATCTTGATCGGACCGTAGAAGACATCAGACCATATTATGAATTCGATATTTCATGTCAGGGGACGGTGCCGGAGGCAATCATCGCCTTCCTGGATTCGGCCTCCTACGAAGACGCGGTGCGTAACGCAGTCTCCCTGGGCGGGGACAGTGATACGCTGGCTTGTATCACAGGAGGCATTGCTGAAGCCTATTACGGTCCTGTTTCCTCCGATGTTTGCAATATGGTCAAAAAGATTCTGACGGAAGAGCTTTGGCAGATCACGGAGCAATTCTACCGCAAGTACGCACCACAGATAGCGAAACACACCGGGAAATTGATGCCGCAATAGTTGCAGGTGGCATCTGCGTCTCTTTAACGCTTTGTCGGGACCAAAATGGAGGGTACAGACCGCTAAAACAATTAATTTTGGGATGGTTATACCGAATATCATAGTACATGCCGCAACCCCACGGCCAGAAATCAAATTTGACAATAACGGTGATGCGGATGGCAAAGACATCCAATCCTGCGGTGATGGCCCGAGGGGCCCTGGTTTTGACGTGTTTTTCCGATATTTCGGTTGGAAAGGATTTCATTGAACAGATAGCTAAATAAAAATTGAATCGGATCTAATACATGAATGAACGCCAGCGGATTATAAATACCCTTAAAGGTGAGCCCACAAACAAACCACCTTGGGCCACTCGACTTGACATATGGCACGAATCCCGGCTGCGGACTGACACGATGCCGCAGGAGCTGATTGGTAAGGAACTCAACGAAATTCATCGTACCCTCAAAGTTGGACGGCAATGCTACGCCCAACTGATCTACACACGCCTGCGGGGCGTGGAGATGACTGTCGAATTCAATGGTGAAATGGTACGAAAAGAGACCGATCCGATTCTGCGGTTCCCGCAACCCAGAGAACTTGTTACCATGAAAAAACCTGGAGACACGCTAATAACCTTTAAAACCCCGGCCGGGACTTCTTGCTTGCGGTTTAAGGTGGTGGAAGAAATGATCCGGAGTGCGGTTGCACCCTACCTGGTGGAACATCTTCTCAAAGATGATCACGATTTTAAGGTTGTTAAGTGGATTATAAGCCATTCTGAACTCGTCGCCGACTATGATGCATTTGAGGCTAAAGAAAAAGTTGCCGGTGACCAGGGGTTTACGATCGCGATGATGGAACGGATCCCATTTCAAAGAATCCTGCTTGATTTTATGGGTGAAGAACAGACGATTTATGCCATGATGGACAGCTCCGAAAACTTCCAATATTTGCTGGACATCCTTACCGAACAGGGCCAAGAAATGGTATCGCTCGGGTTGGCATCCCCGGCGTTGATGCTCGAATTTACAGACAATGTGGAAGGAACCATTACAAGTCCTACCCTGTTTCAGAACTATTGCATGCCCTTTCTGCAGGAAACTGCTGATAGGATTCACGCCCAGGAGCGCTATCTTGGAAGCCACATGGACGGCAACTTGAAACCCCTGCTTGATCTGGTGCCTGATTGCGGCGTGGATGTGGTGGAATCATTTTCACCCGCACCCCTTACCCAATTGACCTTTGAAGATGCCTGGATTGCCTGGCGGGGGAAGGTATTGATATGGGGTGGGCTACCGTCTCCGATTTTCGAATCCTATGTTCCGGAGTATAAATTCACCGAGTGGATTAAACGGATGCTGGATCTTCTCGGTGATGACCGGCGAATTCTGCTCGGAATCGGTGACCAGGCCGTGGGCCCCTCGCTTGCAGAGCGTATCCTAAAGGCAAGCGAAATGCTGGGACGATAAATAGGTATAGATCCATTTTTAATGGTGGTAGGTATTTCAGGACTGGCTATAATTCAGAAAAACTTGATTTTTCTATGGATTGAATGGAATCGGTATCCCGGATTTAATAATTGCACAAAACGCAAAACAAAATCATTGTGAAATCTACTCCTTGGATAATCATTTTCGATTAATACAAGATATCCTTAATCTTCAAGTACACTTTTAATCTACCACTGTGCCGAAAAATTATCATTATCCTGCCTATAATTTTACGCCATTCTATTGTCTTTGGTAATGAATCAATATCCGGTTCATATTTTCAGATTAAAACTTGCCCGGCGGTAGCTGGAATTGACCTGAGTTTGATTTGAAGACTTTTGATAAATCCTGCAAAAATGTTGTTGCAAATATTTGGGAGTACGCTAAAGGTAAGATCTAATCTCGAACAATACGGAACCGTTTAAATTTGACGCCGTCTTGACAACCAGCAGGACCAGCTTTTCTGGCCCTGAAGGAATTAAAGAGATTGAAACCGATGTGTTTTTTCAGCTCTGACCGTTGAACCCGGAACCGCTCATCCTTATTATAGAAGCAGGAGGTAATGGAATGGCACTTTATCGCACCGTCTCCCCGCAAGAAGCAACCGGCAAAGTCAAAGAAGTTTACGAAGATATCAAAGAAACCAAAGGAATCGATTTTGTTCCCAACTTCTGGCAGGCGTTGTCCAATAACCCAGATCATCTTGAAGCCACCTGGCATAAGTTAAAAACGGTCATGAAGCCCGGTAAACTGGATCCGCTGACCAAAGAGATCATCGCACTGGCGGTATCAGTCACCAACAACTGTAATTACTGAATCAACTCCCACAGCGCCGCCGTGAAGCGGCTCGGACTGGACAATCAGGCAGTGGCTGAGGTCATTGCGGTCGTGGATGTCTTCAACGGCACCAACAGCCTTGCCAATGCGTATCAGGTGGAACCGGATGTGATACCCGATCCTGATTGAGATCATAATAAATTAAGCTCAAGATGATTGAACGGAGGTATCCCATGAAACAGCTCAATCTTTATGAAGAAAACGATTTTTCGGAGAAGGCTTTTAAGAAACTGCTCGTGCACGACTCGCCTTATTTTAAGATCATCAATTTCAACTTTAAAGCCGGTCAGGAGCTTCCGGTACACAGCCATGAAATTGAAGGTCAACTGAGCCTTGTAATCATTGAGGGACAAGGAGAGTTTTTGGGGAAAGACGATACAACAATGCCGGCGAAAACCGGTGATGTGGTCATCAGCGACATTGCCGAACCACATGGACTCCGCGCTAAAACCGACCTGAGACTGCTGGTCACTATTGCCCCGCCGATTTAATAGATTTACCGGTTAAGACCGTCAATAAAATAAAATTTGGTTGACAGTTATTGCCACCCTGTGGCAATTTGGGCTATACTTGCAGGTTGCATAGAAAAGGGTGGCTGCCATTTTGGTTCTGAATAAAAGATGCATTGATTTATCTGATACCGATCAGGTACCGATCTTTGCTTCATTTTCACTGATTATTTTCAACAGGATGTTGGCTGGAACATTAACCATAACCCAAGTATAAGGAGGCGCATGATGGCTGCACAAACAATATTACTTCCTTATAATTTCACGAACCTCGATCAAAAAGCCCTGGCCTTTGCAAACAGCACTTTTGGCCATCTCGAGGAAGCGGAAATCACACTATTTCATGCTTATACGCCCCTTCCCGAAATTGAAGCAGAAAGCACCTCGGTTATGGGAAAGCTCAAAGGAGATTTAACTTACCTCAGTCAAAAAATCATGCAGCAGGAAAACGAGCTTAAAGCAGTGGAAGAAAAACTGCTACAGGGCGGCTTTGCACAAGGCAAAGTACACTCCATATTCAGGCCTCGTAAAAAGGATATTGCATCTGAAATTATTGAACTCGTTTCCGAGAGTAAATTCAGCGTGGTTGTAATCAATCATAAGCCCGGTAAAGCCAGCCGATTTTTTACCGGAAGTGTTTTCAGCAAAGTCGTCTCGGCGCTGAAAGACACCACTGTCTGCATTGTATCCTGAAACTTTCTGCAACCGGCTGTAGTCCGTAAACCACCGCAATCCATAAACCTGCAGGCTAAATTCAGGCGAGGAGGTATTCCATGGGTAACGCAGAAAAAATAGATATAGAAGTTTTCAAAGTGGTCACCAGAGCTATCGCACAATCCGATAACCTTGAAATTATGACCAGCCATTTAACCCAGCTGCTGGTCGGCACTCTGGAAATTAAGGGGTGCTCTATTTTTGCCCTGGATCCGGAGAGTGGAGAACTCGAATTGCTGTCAAGTTTTGGTCTTAGTATCGGATATTTGAACAAGGGCCCCGTCTTTTCAGACAAAAGCATTGGTGACATCAAAAAAGGGATGCCGGTTATTATCCGCGATTTGGACGGCACCGACCTGTTGCAATACCCTAAGGAGGCTGAGGAAGAGGGCATCGGCGCCATAGTTTCCCTGCCAATAAAATTTTATGGCAAAAATATCGGGGCGCTGCGGTTGTATCACCATGAACAATGGGAAATTTCCGCGCAGGATGTTGATTCTTTACTGGTCCTGGCGGAAAATATCGGCTTGGCGATGATGTACACCCGCCTTTTGAACGCTTTAAAAGAAGTTAAAGAAACCGTCAACCAAGTGCATTCGATCTGGTTTAATGCGATTGGCGGCTGATTCGGGCAGTACTTTCCGTTCAGGCACCTTCTGAATAGCAACAGTCTTGAGGTCTCAGCCGGATCGGAATTTATAAAATCTGGTATCCAGAACAAGACTGAAGCTGACAAGAGTCAGCAGACCATGAGGATGTGGTATTCTAAAACAAACTAAATGGAAATTGATTGTTGACAATTCTACCACGATGTAACAACATAAACCCTGTACACAAAAAAAGTCAGGGGTTAATTTGATGGACAGCAATGAATTCAAATCTTTTCGAAAAAGATTAAACAAAACCCAAAAACAGATGTCACAACTGCTGGGAACATCCTTAAAAGCCATTCACAGCTACGAGCAGGGTTGGCGAACCATTCCGCCTGCGGTAGAAAGACAACTATTTTTCCTGATTTCGCGTATATCCAACAGCTCGCAAGCCAGCAAACGATGTTGGAAGATAAAAAAATGCCCCACCGAACAAAAGAGAAAATGTCCGGCCTGGGAGTTTAAAAGCGGAAATCTCTGCTGGTTTATCAATGGCACCATCTGTGAAGGCGGCGTTCACGGTAACTGGAAAGAGAAGATGGAGGTCTGCCGCACCTGTGAGGTTTTCACCAGCATGTTTTAATCTCCCTCCCCCTTTTCTCCCTGACAACCTGCCAAAGACCGGTTAGTATCTTCGGGTCGGTGACTCCGGGAAGGATGTACCAATAATTGCCGGTTGATTAACCGGTTTTTCTGTATATGGTAATATAAACCAAGCTTATCATCACAAGATAAGGTTGGGATTCATTCCAGAAAACTGGGGGTAAACTGTGGACCCACGAAGAAGTGCCCAAAAATTAGAAAAGCATTTAAGCAAAATGCAGCCGACCATGATAGCCTACAGCGGCGGTGTCGACAGCGCATTGCTTGCGTATGCGACCCACAAAGTTCTGGGCGACCGGATGGTTGCGGTCCTGGCTGACAGCGCGTCGCTTTCACGCCGCGAATACCGCAATGCCCTTGACTTTGCACAAAAACATGGCATACCGCTTCAAATTATTCGAACCCAGGAATTAGATGATCCAAGGTACCTGGCGAATCAGGCGGATCGTTGTTATCATTGCAAAAAGGCTCTTTTTGAAAAAATCGAAACACTGCGCATGCAATTGCAGCACGCCGGCGATACTGACGCTTGGCAAATAAGCTATGGCGTCAATGTGGATGACCTCGGCGATTATCGACCCGGAATACAGGCAGCGCGGGAAGCGTCAATTTTAGCACCCTTTCTCGACCTGGGTTTTAACAAACAAACGATTCGGGAGGTCAGTGCATATTACAATCTGGAAATTGCCGACAAACCTGCCATGCCCTGTATGGCCAGTAGAATTGCCTATGGAGAAGAAGTAACACCGCAAAAACTGGGCCAGGTGGAACAGGCTGAAGATTTTCTTTATGACCTGGGTTTGCGGGTGCTGCGGGTTCGCCATCATGGCGATACGGCCAGAATCGAGGTCCAACCGCATGATTTTGATACCATATTGAAAAACAGGAAAGAGATTCAACAAAAATTCCATGCCCTTGGATTTGTGTATGTTACGATGGATTTGGATGGCTTTAAAAGCGGTTCTCTTAATTCGGTTCTGGATTTGGAATGAATCGATTTCGCTGCTTGGAAGTAGAGTGGTTGCAAACCGCACCGAACCGGCAACGCATTAAATCAAATCCGGGAAACCCCAGGGTTGCAACCAGGGGTCAGTTTAAGACACCAAAGGAGAGGGGTCATGAGTGACAACTACAAATTTGAAACCCAATGCCTGCATGCCGGTCAACAACCGGATGCAGTCACAACGGCCAGAGGTGTTCCGGTACACCGGACTTCTTCCTATGTTTTTAAAAGCACAGAACATGCGGCCAATCTATTTGCCCTCAAAGAGCTTGGCAATATATACACTCGCATCATGAACCCGACCCAGGACACTCTGGAACAGCGGGTGGCAGCTTTGGAAGGGGGTGCCGCCTCGTTGGCGCTTGCTTCGGGCACTTCGGCCATATATTATTCCATTATCAATATCTGTGCGGCCGGCGATGAGATCATTTCCGCCAATAACCTTTACGGCGGCAGCTATACGATGTTTGACGCAATATTGCCCCAATTCGATATCCGGGTCAAGTTTGTGGACCCTCGCAAACCGCATCGATTTGAAACCGAAGTTTCCGAGAAAACCCGGGCGATCTTCATTGAGGCCATCGGGAATCCACTGCTTGAGGTCTCCGACATCGAGGCGTTCTCCAAAATCGCCCGCAAACATAATCTGCCGTTGATTGTCGATGCAACCTTCACCACACCTCATTTGCTGAAAAGTATAGAATTTGGTGCCGATATCGTTATCAACTCGTTGACAAAATGGATGGGGGGTCATGGCACCGGCATTGGCGGCATCGTCACGGATTCCGGCAGGTTTGACTGGACAGATCCCAAATTTAAACTTTACAATCAGCCCGACGCAAGTTACCACGGCATCCGTTATGCTTTAGATCTCGGAGATCTCAATCCCCTGGCCTTTATCATGAGAATGAGGCTGGTACCGTTGCGCAATCTCGGAGCCTGTATTTCTCCGGACAATGCTTGGATGTTTCTGCAAGGTTTGGAAACATTGCCGCTACGGATGCAGCGTCACTGCGAAAATGCGATGGATGTGGCACAGTTTCTGAAAACCCATTCAAAGGTCAACTGGGTACGATATCCGGGATTAGAGGATGATCCAACATTTCCAGTGGCTAAAAAGTATCTCGAGCATGGTTTTGGCGGCATGGTAGTGTTTGGAATTGAAGGGGGGCTTAGAGCTGGAAGCACATTTGTAGACAGCTTGAAACTTTTTTCTCATCTTGCCAATGTAGGCGATGCCAAAAGCCTTGTGATCCATCCCTCGAGCACCACCCATTCCCAATTGAGCGAGGATCAGCAAAAAGCCGGCGGGCTGACGCCGGATCTGGTGCGCCTGTCCATTGGTATCGAACACATTGATGATATTATCGAAGATCTGGAACAGGCGTTTGCGAAGATTTAAAAGTTGAAATAGATACTCGTTGCTTGGTACTTGATACTCGATCAAGGAAAAGTTGCTATTGGTATATATCCAGCATCGAAAATCGAGCAACCGGCATCCGTCTCAGGGGGTACTGCATATCATTCACCACACAATTACGTTTTAGATCAACTGAGTTAGTCCGATAGTCAACATGAGCGAATACATCGAACATGACAAAGATGCCAATTCGGTGGGAATCGTCGAAAAGAAACTATATACCTTCGCCCAGCCACCGAATGAAATGGTACTTGAAAGCGGCGCCAAACTGGGCCCGCTGACCCTGGCCTATGAGACCTGCGGCGCGCTCAATGCAGACAAAGACAATGTCATTCTAGTTCTCCATGCCCTGTCCGGAGATTCTCACGTGGCCGGCTATTACAAGGCTGAAGACGAAAAGCCCGGCTGGTGGGATAACATGGTGGGTCCGGGCAAAGGAATTGACACCAGCAAATATTTTGTGGTTTGCTCCAACATCATCGGCAGTTGCATGGGCTCAACCGGGCCCTGTTCTATCAATCCGAAAACCGTATTGCCCTATGGTCTCGATTTTCCGGTCGTCACAATTGGAGATATGGTCAATGCCCAGAAGGCATTAATGGATCACTTGGGCATATCAAATATCCTGGCCGTCGTCGGCGGGTCCATCGGCGGTATGCAAGTGCTGGAATGGTGTGCCAGGTACCCGGAGATGGTGACTGCGGCAATCCCGCTGGCAAGCACAACCCGCCACTCCGCTCTGACCATCGCATTTAACGAAGTAGCCAGACAGGCAATCATGGCCGATCCCAAATGGAACAACGGGGAGTATTATTTCGGGCCGAAGCCGGATCTCGGGCTGGCGGTAGCTCGTATGATCGGCCACATCACCTACCTGTCTGATGAATCAATGCGCCACAAATTCGGTCGTCGGCTGCAGGATAAAAGTGATTTTTCATTCAATTTTGACGCTGATTTTCAGGTGGAAAGTTATTTGCGATACCAGGGCAAAAAATTTGTGGAACGCTTCGATGCCAACTCTTTTCTATATATCACCAAGGCAGCCGACTATTTTGATCTGGAAAAACAACACGGCGACGGTTCTGAAATGAAGGCGTTTTCTAAAACCCGAGCCAAATATTTAGTTGTATCATTTACTTCCGACTGGCTGTATCCAACCTATCAATCCCGGGCCATGGTCAAAGCCATGAAAAAAAACGGACTGGACGTGAGCTTTTGCGAGATCGAGGCCAAGTGGGGTCATGACGCCTTCTTACTATCCAACGAGCGGTTGTCCGCTGTGATCAAAGGCTTTTTAGAGCGTGTCTACAATGAAACCCGAAATTAATAAAATGCGGTTTGATCTTCAGATCATAGCGTCGTGGATCGAGCCGGGATCCCGGGTAATCGATCTAGGTTGTGGCGAAGGCGAATTGCTAAAATATTTAATACACCAGAAGGGCGCCATCGGCAACGGAATCGAACATAACGAAGCCAAAGTTGCTCATTGTATTGAAAAAGGCTTGTCGGTTCTTCAGGGCGACATCAATGAAGAAGTTTTAGACTATCCTGAGAATACCTTCGACTATGTCATTTTAAGTCAAACCCTGCAGCAGGTCTACGAACCTGACACCCTGATCCGATCCATGCTGCGTATCGGCAAAAAGGGGATTGTGAGCTTTCCCAATTTCAGCCATTGGGGATGCCGGCTGCAGTTGCTGTTATCCGGATATGCTCCCGTCACCAAGCAACTTCCCTATGAATGGTACAACACACCGAATATTCGAGTGATTACGATCAAGGATTTTAGAAAATTCATTCATGACGTCGGCTTTAATATTTTAAAAGGTGTCGCCATAAATACGCAATCGGAAAACAGACACGGAAAAATGATTGACGTTTTTCCCAATTTACGGGCGACCTATGGGATTTTTTTAATCGGCAACGGCACTTAATCGATGTGCTACACAGAATTGTTCGGCCACTCCCGAGGGGAAAAGGGATCCAGATAATGAAAATAGTATCAATCGCCATCAGTAAAAAAAAAGGTACCCCCAAAACACCGGTGCATAAAGCTTATGTTTCTAAGGATCATGGTTTAGAAGGAGATGCGCATGCCGGCAAATGGCATCGACAGGTTAGCTTTCTCTCATCGGAAAGTATCGACAGTGCAAAAGCCCAGGGGCTTGATGTCACCTTTGGTGATTTCGCCGAAAATATTGCCTCCACTGGAATCGACTGGAAATCACTGCCGCTGGGTACTCGGGTTAGACTGGGAGAATCCGTCCTGGTTGAAATTACCCAAATCGGCAAAGAGTGCCACAATAAATGCGCCATTTACTACAAGGCCGGAGACTGTATCATGCCCCGCGAAGGTGTCTTCGCAAGGGTTTTGGAAGAAGGCAACATTCGCTGTGGTGATGAGATCCATATTGAGACTCAATCCTAATTCTGTCACAGCTTTATCTGACAACATGTTTTCAGAAATT
>JASFSK010000111.1:0-10337 GCA_050114455.1 Desulfobacterales bacterium
ATCATCCCTTTGTGTCTTAAGGCCTTGGTGGCAATTTATTTTGAATTTTCACATAAGGAACAGACAATGCAACATCTCAAAGAATCGAAACATGATGTTCAATCAGATTGTGAATCCTGTGTAAATCTGAATAACCGCTCGACATATTGCGATTATAATAAGGCCTTCGCTGTATATGACCGGATTCGCCAACCCCCCGGGCTGCAAACCATATTGAATATCCTTCAGCAATCCGCGGTTCCGTTGGATGGGCAAATCATCTTGGAAGGCGGATTTGGGACGGGTGCTTATCTAGACCGTGTCAGACATCATGTCAAAATGATCTATGGTGTCGAAGGATCCGATCAAGGATACAGGCAAACCCGAAAGAAGGTGGGCAAGGCCGCCAATGTCAACATTCAAATCGGTAATATTCTTAAGCTTTCATTTGCAGATAATTTTTTTCATGGCTACCTGGTCAATCAGGTGCTTCATCATCTTGATCGAGAAAATAATTTTCAGCAGATAGATGCGTTTTTATCCGAATCCTACCGGGTGTTAAAATCCGGTGGACATCTGGTGATCAATACCTGTTCTCAGGTGCAATTGGACCCTGAACAGAGTCCCTACTGGCACTACGAATATATTCCCAAAGCTGCGCAGACGATGCAACTTCAGTTCATCCCAATTGCGGAGCTCGAGGCCCGGCTAAAATCAGCAGGATTTGGGGAAATTCAGCGCAATGTTCCATCCGGAACGATATTTCAGCAAGAATATTACGAAAACCCAAGAATCGCCCTTCAGCCGGAGTTCAGGCAAGGCGATTCGACCTATTCGTTTATAACCGCTGATGAGATTGTTGCGTCAAATCATAGGTTGAACAAAGCCATTGAAGATGGATCCGTTTACCGGGTGATGCGGCGCGCAGCCGAGCGTGCTGCTGAAATAGGTGAAATCTTGTTTATATCTGCCCGGAAATCATAATACGTCTGAAAAACAATCCAATCACCAAAACTGAAGAGAATGGTTAAAATGCCGATCCAAACAACAACAATCGGCGCTTATCCGAAGCCTGATTACGTACCTATACCAGACTGGTTCAGAGAAAAAAGCACCACCGATAAAGATCCAACCATAGCCCTCGATGATTGTAGCGAATGTTGGGGCCCGGAAGCAGAGGAAATACTGGACCGTGCCACCCGCGAGATCGTTTTGAAACAGGTGCGTTTGGGTATCGACATACCCACCGACGGTGAGGTCCGGCGAGAAAATTACATCCATTACCACTGCCGGCATCTAGAGGGCATCGATTTTCAAAATCTCACCCGCAAAGCCATGCGCGCCGGCCAGTGGGTGGTTAATGTACCGACCATCGCGGCGGCGATTGAAGCCGGTCCCGGTTTTCTGGTTCGGGATTGGCAGGTGGCCCAGTCCGTAACCGAACATCCGGTTAAAATCACCTTGCCGGGGCCTTTGACCATCATCGACTCAACATTCAATGCTTTCTATGAAGATGAGCGTCTGTTAGCAGCCGACCTGGCCGCTGCCATAAACGTCGAAGTCGTCAAATTAGCCCAAGCCGGATGCTGCTGGATACAGATCGACGAGCCGATTTTTGCCCGTGAACCGGATAAGGCCCTGGCCTTTGGTATCGAAAGCCTGGAAAGGTGTTTTCATGGAATACCCAGTGCGGTCAACCGGGCAATCCATATCTGCTGTGGCTATCCCGACCGGTTGGACAGCCAACAATACGAAAAAGCGCCTTCAGAAAACTACTTTCGCCTGGCTCCCGCGTTGGACGACGCCGCTTTGGACGTCATTTCAATCGAAGATGCCCATCGGCCCAATGACCTGTCCCTGCTGGAGCTATTTAAAAGCCGGACCATCATTTTAGGGGTGATCGGCATTGCACGCTCACGCATCGAGACGGTTGAGGAAATAGCCTCTCGTTTGCAAGAAGCCATAGAACACATTGATCGCGAACGCCTCATCGCCGCCCCCGACTGTGGTCTGGGCATGCTCAACCACGAGCAGGCTGAAGCCAAGCTGAAAAATATGGTCGCGGCCGCTCGTCTGATCTGATATCCGCGTTTTAGCTTATTTCATCTATCACATTCTGAAATTATAGCTATATTTTGTCAATCAGCCATTAAACTAATCATCCAGATCTGTATCTATAATATGAAAACTTCGACAATCATCTGGGATTTTGATGGAACCCTGCTGCCAAATGACCCCTTTGACAGCGAGCAGACGCTCATGCGGTATAAGCTCTATGAGACCGATGAAAAAATACCCCTTTACATCCGCGCACTGGCTATGGCATTGATCTATGCCGATCAAAAGGAGTATTTTCGAAAAATATTTAAACGATTTTATATTCGGTTCATGACGGGTTCGGCAGTCGAGATATTTGATTCGGTCGGCAACCGCTTGGCCGCAAAAATTTCGAAACCGGACCGGCAGGGCCTCATCCAGCTGGCAGATCAGGGATATCGGATGATTGTATTGAGCTGTGGTACCGCCAATTTGGCTGAATCCACTCTGGAAAAAGCTACAGTAGCCGGTTGCTTCGAGACTATCGCCGGAAACCGGTTCGAATCGACAAATGGCAGCATCAGCAGCATGACATTGCACATCCCCAATCCGGAGGACAAAGTCAGGTACCTCGCCAAACTCAAGATCGATCCTACCAAATGCATGGCCATCGGTGATGGGTATACGGACATCCCCATGCTGGATTGGGCCAAATTTCCGGTCCTCTTGGATAGAACCGGCCGTAAGCAACCCAAATTGGCCCATAAAAACTATCGTTTTGTGCAATCTCTGCCGGAGGTTTTTGATCTTTTTTAAATACTTTTCAAACACAACCGAATCATGTTAATACCACTCCGGGCAGTATCTGGAAGGCAGGAAGTTCTTAGATCTCTGATCAAGGCAACCTTCGCAAGACATCACAACAAGGAGGGCCAAGTGAACACCGACCGGAACAATTACGAAATTAATCTCGAGAAAAATGCGGCAAATTATATTCCGCTGACCCCTTTGTCTTTCATTGAGCGAACCAAGGATGTCTATCCGGACTATACGTCGGTAGTGTATGGCAATAGAGTTTACACATGGCTCGAAACCTATCATCGTTGTGTGAAATTCGCCAGTGCTCTCGAAAGACACGGCATTGGACAGGGTGACACCGTATCGATTTTGGCAGCAAATACACCGGAAATATTTGAAGCACATTACTCGATTCCCATGACCGGGGCCGTTTTAAATACGATCAATACCAGACTCGAAGCAGAAACCATCGCTTATATTTTGAATCATAGTGATGCCAAATTATTAATTACCGATACGCAGTATTCACCCACAGTCAAATCCGCCCTGGCGAAACTTGCCAAAAACCTTTTGGTGATTGATATCGTTGACCGGGATGCGGTTTTGCGAGAGGGTGAAGGAGAACGTCTGGGAAAGTATACCTGTGACGAGTTTATGGACAAGGGCAGCTTAGACTACCACATCAGAACGCCCAAAGATGAATGGCAGGCGATTACCCTGAACTATACATCCGGAACGACCGGAAGACCCAAAGGTGTGGTCTACCACCATCGGGGCGCCTATTTGATGACCATGGGAAGCGTCATCGCCTGGAACATGCCCAACCATCTGAAGTATCTCTATACCGTACCGATGTTTCACTGCAATGGGTGGGGCTATCCCTGGACTCTGGCGGCTTTGGCGGGAACAGCGGTTTGCTGCCGCTACATCGTGGCCAAAGACATTTATGATCTAATTGTTGAACACGACATCACCCATTTTGGGGGTGCGCCGGTCGTTTTGAATATGATCGCCAACGCACCCGATCACGATAAACGGCCACTTGATCGCAAGGTGTATGCCATGACGGCAGGTGCGCCACCCCCCAGCGCCATACTTGAAAAAATGGAAAACCTCGGCTTTGAGGTGATGCATGTCTATGGGCTGACAGAGACTTACGGGCACGTGGTTCATTGCGCCTGGAATGAATCCTGGGACGATTTGCCAATCGAAAAAAGCGCTGAAATCAAAGCCCGCCAGGGAGTGAGATATCCGATGGTAGATAATATCAGTGTTCTGGACCTGGATACACTTGAACCGGTGCCAAAGGATGGCGAAACCATGGGGGAAATCATGATTCGGGGAAATACGGTCATGAAGGGGTATTATAAGAACAAAGAAGAAACGGAAAAGGTTTTTGAAAATGGTTGGTTTCACTCCGGTGACCTGGCAGTCATGCACCCGGATGGCTACATCGAGGTCAAGGATCGTTCAAAGGACATTATCATTTCCGGAGGAGAGAATATCTCTTCGGTTGAGGTTGAGAACGTGCTGTCCAGGCATCCGGCGGTTTCCCTGGCAGCGGTCGTCGCCAGGCCGGATGAAAAATGGGGGGAGACGCCCTGTGCTTTCGTCGAACTCAACCGTGGTTTTGAAGACACCACCGAATCCGAATTAATCGATTTTTGCAGACATCAAATGGCCGGATTTAAAAGGCCGAAAAAAATCGTATTTTGTGAGCTTCCCAAGACGTCTACCGGAAAAATACAAAAATATGAATTAAGAAAACGAGCTGCAGAAGTATAGTTTCTAATCCCACTATGGAGTTATCTAACTACTGCCGGCTTCGGGATCCTCGCCCGCAAGAACGGCCGATCGATCGATAACAGCCGTCTGATCTGAATCGCTTTCCAACCAGGCCTGGAAAAGCTTGAATCCTAGAGATAAAATGACTGCTCCAATAAATAGGCCAATAAATCCCATTGAAATAAAACCTCCAATTGAGCCCAAAAAAATCACCAGCATCGGCACTGGCGCGCCACGCCCCAAAAGAACCGGCTTTAAGAAATTATCCGATACCATGACCAAGATCAGCCATATCGTCAGCAATATAGCAGTCATTGTGCTTGCAGTGTAGAACATGTAAATGATAACCGGAATGGCGACCGGAGCGATTCCGATTTGGATGATCGCTAAAAATATACATAAAAATGCCCAAACGCCAGCACCCGGTACCCCGGCGATCATAAAACCCATGCCTGCCAGCAGCCCTTGAATCAGAGCCACACCCAAGATTCCTTTGACCACATTGCGAATGGTTATTGTTGAAATATCGGCAAAGTCATCGCCGCGTTTGCCAGCTAAACTGACAAACAGCTCTCTTGCCAAATTTCCGCCCCCCTTGGCATTGGCCATCAGAACGCCGGCAATGATAATTGAAAGTGTAAATTGCAGCAATCCCATCATGGTGCCCAGAGCTGATTCCAACAATTTTAAGCTGATAGCTTTAAGCTGGGGCGCAAAGCGGGTCAAGGTTGTCATCAGATTTTCCGAAGCCTCCTGCCACCTGCTCTTCAAGGAGTTGCCGATCACCGGCCAAGATTCGATGTTCTCCGGTGGCGGTGGTATTTTGATCTCACCGCCTTGTACCCGGCCGTTAAGAAAGGTCACCCCATCGACCATCGAGCCGACCATCTGGATGAAGGGGAGGATGATAATAAGAAGTATAATCAGCGTCACAATCGTAGCAGAGACCTTTATACGGTTCCCTAATATGTTGCCAAGTTTTCGACACACAGGAAATAAGGCAATCGCAATAATAGTTCCCCAAATCACGGGCGTAATAAAGGGCCTCAATATCTGAAAACACCAGGCTATCAATAGGGCCAGCACGCCGATTCGAATGGCAATATCGATTGCCATCTCCATATATGTTTTTCCTGGGGTCATTTTATCCGGTTGATTCATAAGCTTATCCCTGCAAACTCAGTTTAGTCAAATATGGATTTCAGACTTTTCCTGGTTGATTTCTTATTTGGTTGCCACCAAGAGAGGTGTCGCTGTAACAGCCAACTCCAGTAACAGGGCTATGACGGCCGTCACATCCAAGATGGGATGCTTCATTTTTCTTTTTTCCTTTGTATGTTCGCTTCGTTTCCAACAGACCGTCTAATTGTCAGGCCGATTGCTTCTTAATTTTATTAAAAGTTTGTCTTTTTAACCCATAAGTCAAGGATAGCGCAATATAAAGAAAAAAAGCGGTTACAACAAAATCACGGCAATACGGTACCAATATCATGTTGCTGTCACTCCGACCAGTGACGAAACCTCAATGCAAGTGCGGTAACCTATTTTAGGGCGGACTGAATTGGCCATCTTGATGACTCGATAGATAGTTGAAAATTGTGTTGATTTAGAATATTAGTAACCGAATCCCACAGAAGGAGACATCGACATGTTGGACGTTAGCAAGGACTATTCTTCTTTTCAAGAAGGGGTCAGGCGGTTTGAAAACGCCATGGCCGGAATTCCAGATCGTGTTCCGGTCGTCTCTCAAATCCATGAATTTGCAATGAGACAGCTGGGGATTCCGGCAAAAGAGTTTTACACGAACCCGGAGATTCTCGCTGCGGGCACTTTGGAGGTTCAGGAGAAGTATGGCATCGATGTGCCAGTTCTGGACTATGACGTCTACAACATTGAAGCCGAAGCAATCGGCCAGGAAGTAAAATACAGTGAGCATGACATGCCGGACGTGGACCGCACAAAACCCCTGATTTGCGGCCGAGATGACCTCAACAAAATCAGAACGCCGGATTTCGGATCGGACGGTCGGTTTCCTAAAGTTGTCGAGATGAATCGAATTTTCCGAAAGTTGATCGGTGGTTCGGAAATCACTATCCGGTTCTGCGCGCCGTTCAGTTTGGCCGCGAATATCAGAGGCCTCGAACAGCTATTGATGGACATTTACATGGATCCTGATTTTGTGCGCGACATGTTTGATCGTATCGTCGAAGAGGTGCTGGCACCCTGGATTCTGCACCTGAAAAAGGTATTTCCAAGGGTGAAAAGCATTTCAGGAGATGATGCCTACGGCTCCCTGCCGATCGTTAATCCCGATATCATCAGGGAATGGATCGTGCCATATGTGCTGCGGCTTCGTGAACTTTGCGGCCCTGAAATTTATGTGCCCAACTGGGTAGGTGAAAACTACTTGAAGAATCCCCTGGAAATGCTCGATCTCAAGTTTCAAGTCTGCCCCGGATTCATAGAGGGCCAGGATCCGGACGTGGCAGAGCTGGGACCGGAGTTATACAAAGCGTATGCCGAGAAAAAAAACGTACCGCTGATTCTCGGCATCGGAGCGGCTTTTTTGGCCTCAAGCCCTCCCGAAGAAATTCGTGAACGGGTCAGGCATTACATTGAAGTCGGCGGAAAAGACGGTCGCTTTGCGCTGCTTCTGTGTAATATCGGCGCCACAACACCCCCGGAAAATGTATATGCCGCTATCGATGCCGTCTACCAATATGGAGATTATAGATAACCCGATTCCATCAAAATAAAAGAGGCAAAATGATTTATCAAATATCGACCATCATGTATCACTCACAATTGACTTAAAATTAGGATGATCTTATGCTAAGCCAAATTGCACCTTCTCGCTTTTCGATTTTCACTGCTGCTGTTGCCATTTGCATCTCTTTTTCATTTGGTCTTTCCGATGTATTGGCCCAATCCAGTTGTGTGTCCTGCCACACGCAAGAAAATAGGCTGAAAAATAACCTTGCACCGAAAAACGAAAAGAAATCGGCCATGACCTCCGGCGCCGGTTGAGGCGGGTCTGTGGCTCCGTTGGAGCCGCAAGAAAAAGTTCTGGTCGCAATTGATTTTTTAGACAGCGATCATGGCGAGATTGCCTGCGAAACCTGCCATGGCGGCAATGCGGACGCATCGGATAAAAGCACCGCGCACGAAGGCTTGGTGCCGAGTCCCTCCCTTAGCGACCCAGAGGGCACCTGCGGTGAGTGTCATGAAGAGATTGCCGCCTCGGCGAAAAATTCGTTGCACGTTACCTTAGCTCCCTTTGAAAACATTCTGAAGCGTCGCGCGGATCAGGACAAATATAAGACCATCGACATGGGCCTTGAGCGCCACTGCAGTCAATGCCACACCGGCTGCGGCGGCTGTCATGTCAGCCGGCCTGCATCGGTGGGCAAGGGATTTGTCAACGGCCACCGATTTAGGGCCCGCCCGGATCTGCTCAATCAGTGCACGGCCTGTCACGGCAGCCGGGTTGGCAATGAATACCTGGGCAAAAGGGGCCAGGGTGACATTCACGCTCTCAAGGGCAATATGGTCTGTGTCGACTGCCACACAGCCGAAGAAATGCATGCGGCTGCTCCCAAAGATTTGAAGGGCCGGTATCATCTCAAAGAGGCGGTCAAATGTACGGATTGTCACAAGGATTTGCAGCGCGGTGAAATACGAAACCACAATATCCATATCGGCAAGGTGCAGTGTCAGGTTTGCCACTCTCAGACTTACACCAATTGCTACAGCTGCCACACGGGCACGGACAAGCAGGGACTGCCTTATTACACCAACCAAAAAGACATCGAAAGCATGAAAATCGGCCTGGCTTACGAAGCGGATGCCCCGGCTGCGGACTTTAATTTTATGCTGGTACGGCATATTCCAATAGACCCCGAGCTTTTTGCCCACTATGAAAAGGATGTCTTTGCTAAAATCGATGAAATTCCCAGCTGGAAACGCGCCTCACCGCACAATATTCAACGCAAAACCTGGCAAGCAGCCACCTGCAATCACTGTCACGGAAACCGGGATTTGTTCCTGTCCGATAAAGACCTGCTGGATTACGAGGTCAAGGCCAACCAAAAAGTTGTGGTGTCCGACATAAGGGTGCCGGCTACAGTCGCGAGAACCGCAAAGCTGAACATCGACGCCTCCGGCGTCAAAACCGACTGGGTCGTGGATGCCCGGTGGCTCAATGACAACATGGGCAAAGAAAACCTGGTCATCCTGGATGCCCGCACCGAAGAGGCTTACCAAAAGGGGCACATAGAAGGTGCGGTCCTGCTCGACCCCATGAAGAGCGGCAAACTGCGATGGCCCTGGGGGACCGACACCCCCCAGCAGCTGCTCGAACCGGAAACAATCGCCAAAATGTTCGGTGCAAAAGGCATAGCAGAGGAAGATCACATCGTGGTGTACGACAATGATGCTTGGAAAGCTGCTTTTCTGCTCTCCGTGCTGGATTACTGCGGCGCCAAAAACATCTCGTTTCTCAAGGGCGGCATCGATAACTGGCGTCGAAGCGGCTATTCGATAAGCACCGAAACACCCGCTATCGAACCAAAAACCTTCCAGGTTGACCTGAAGCCGCAATTTATTGTGGACAATCAATTCGTGCGGAAAAACCTGGACAGCCCGGATGTGCTGATTGTAGACATCCGTACCCTCGATCAGTCCAAAAAGCTGACCAAGCATCCGCAAGCCTTGAGTTACGGCAGCATTCCCGGATCCGTTAAATTCCCGGTTTACGGACTTTACATGGACCATGCTCAGCTCAAGCCGCCACAGGAACTACTGTGGGTCCTCAAACAGCGCGGCATCACTCCGGACAAAACGGTGGTGATCACGTGCAACACGGGTGCCTGGGCCGGAGCCGGATTCTTTATGTTGCGGTATTTGGGATATCCCGATGTTCGCGTACACGATGCGGCTTGGGTTGGCTGGGAAGAATTTGTGCGGTACCCGGGTTGCGGGTACTAATTACCCAAAAGTTGTACAGGAAACTGAATTGTCATAGAAGCTCAAACTGCAAGGTTAGCGAAAGCTCGGATGGGAGGGAAGGAATGTTGAAATCGATATTGACCGTTGTTGCGTTGTTCACCATTTTCATCGCCGGTGGTCTGGCAGCTTTTGACGAGGGAACCGAAGTGACGATGGATGCTATTTTCGTGCCGGTGGGCAGGCTCGCGCTTGCGCCGCCGGTCGGTGTCACAGCCAAAAGATCGGCGGTGTCTTTCCCCCATTCGCTGCATTTTAGCTACACATGCAAAACCTGCCATCACAAGTGGGATGGAAATTCGCAGGTGCAAAGCTGTACCGCATCAAAATGTCATGATCAGCTATCCTTACCGGTAAAATCCGAAAAAGCGATGGAAAATAGACCGGAAGAAATACGCTATTACAAATATGCATTCCACCAGCAATGCATCAGCTGCCACAAAGATATAAAAATCCGTAATGAAAAACTGGAACACTCGAGAAGAAAAATCAGGGAATCATTGCAGCGGCCGGGACCAACCTCATGTGTGGGCTGTCATCCGAGAGAGTAAAAATTGTCAGAAAGTGTATGCGAAAGCAAGCCCATAGGCGGTGATACCCTCAAAAGAGGGGGGTGACGGGAGATTGGTATATTGATGCTATATATTAACACAGCTTGGTCGAACTATGTCATAACTCATATTTGATATTGGGAGATTAAATCTCGGTTTATGCATATGAAATTACACGGGATG
>JASFSK010000112.1:0-10322 GCA_050114455.1 Desulfobacterales bacterium
CGACCTGGCTGTATCTCTCCAGCAGCGATCGGTTAACGTAATCCGCAAAATTGCGGGCAACATAAAACCTTACAAGTCCGACCATAAGCACCACGACTAAGAGCGACGTTAAGGTAAGGGCTGCAAAGATTTTATAAGAAAGTTTAATTTTCATTGGTTTTTTTTAATTTACGCTTTACATTGCTTTCTATCTTTTAATACAGATATCGTCGAATTTCAATTTTATACCGCTTGCTTCACAACCTTTACATCGATTCCTCACATTTTCTCCGCAATTGATTCCTATCATGCACCAAAAATATGGCCATAGTTTACCCAATCAACCATTGAACACGCACTCCATTCAACGAAGCCTGGAATTTCTATCAACTCCACACGTTTTCTTCATGTTTTCGCCACATTTAACCGTTATCTTATAATCTGAGGTCGCAAAGCGTACACCTAAATGGCACCATGTTTAAAAGCATAATAATAAACTTGAAGGAGGTTATCATGAGAAAGAAATCCATCATCATCAGCTGCATTCTAGCAGCCGGTATCATTTTTTCCGGGTTGGCACTTGCCGATGGCCAACGAACCGGCCACCACAAGGGTCATGGATTTAGACAGCACCATAAAAGCAACGGGCTACTGTTGCTGGCCCGGTACCAGCAAAAGAATCTGAGGGTTCAAGTACTTTCTGAGCTGACGGAGCAACCGGTAGAGGCCATACAGCTCAAACTCAAAAACCAGCGCCTGCGTTGCCTGATGAAGGAGTTAAACATTGATCGACAGACATTTCGCGACGCGATGCAGGCTAAAGAGAAAGAGTTGATTAACCAGGCGGCTGTCGATGGAAGCATTACGCCGAAGCAGGAGAGTGAGATCCTATCAAAAATAGAAAATCGAAACAAACGGCGCGAGCTTATGAGCAAACTGATTGAAAAAGGAATTGAAAACGGGACCATCACCCGGGATGAGGCCCGAATGCTCATGCACAACAGGCGCTAAAACTGTGCTAAAAAATCCTTCTGAGACCCAGCTGGACCTCAGACGGATGGCTTCCAGTTTCAAAGAAGGGTGCTTCTACATAAAATGAGCTGAAGTGCCTAAGGATGCATCGTGTGTTCAGACCAGTTTTCACTTGTCATTTTAAAATAAAAAACTGTATATTCTATCAAGTGTCGTTTAAAAAACATCTACACATCGGGCCAAACCGGCCATCACTGGGCACAATGGGGACGTATCAGGAACTGTAATGCTAATTGCAAGATGTTATTACCGTCTGCCGGGGATTTTTGCCGTATGCGGCCTATTGCTGGCCTTGGCATCCTGCACACTGGTCGAACAACGGATTGATCGCGCTGCAGGAGGACCGAATGTGCCGGCTGATACTGCGGTGCAAATGCAAGTGGAGGGCATCGAGGAATCTGAAAGGCGCCTGCCGGGAGTGGTGCCGACCGGGCCCTTAAATGTCACGATTGCCGAAGCGATTTTACTTTGTCTTGAAAACAACCGCTCGCTGGTGGTGCAGAGATTAAACCCTTCTATTCAGCAAACTTTTGAGGACCAGGAAAGAGCGGATTTTGATCCGGCCATAAACGCAGACGTTTCTGCCGGCAGGGTCAAAGGAGAGAACCTTGCAAGATCCGGATCTGACACCGAAAGCTTTATCAACGATGCCGCCGAAGGCGTCATTTCTCTGGAGCAATATTTCCCGACCGGCACGACGGTGGCACTGGAGGCCGGCTCTCGGGTAAATGACTCGTCTCTTTATGAAGACAATTTTTACACGACCCGTCTCGGCATGACCGTCACTCAGGCGTTGCTGAGAGGATTCGGTACAGAGGTGAATTTGGCTCGACTGCAGCAGGCTCGCCTGGATACGCGCATGTCGGAATATGAGCTGCGGGGATTTACCGAGTTTCTGGTGGCGGAGGTTGAACGAACCTATTGGGATTATGCGCTCGCCCGGCGTCAGATCGAAATTGTTGAGGAGTCCCTCAAAGTCGCCCGTCAGCAACTCAATGAAACCAAAGAATTAATTGCCGTCGGCCGATTGGCCCGAGCTGAACTGGCGGCCGTCCAGGCTGAAGTGGCCGCCCAGGAGCAGGCGCTGATCGAAACCCGGGCCAACAAAGAATCAATCCGGCTGCAATTGCTGCGGCTGCTCAATCCGGCTGGCCCCGATCTCTGGCAACGCGAAGTTGATCTGATCCACCAACCCGCATTGCCCGAAATTAAACTGGAAGACGTTGAGCTGCATGTGGCGGTGTCGCAGCGCATGCGCCCGATTCTAAATGAAGCCCGGCTGGATATCCTAAGCGGTGATTTGGAGCTTGTCCGGACTCGCAACGGTTTGCTACCCCTGATGGACCTTTTTATTACACTGGGCAAAAGCGGCTATGCCAACTCTTTTGGCGGGTCGATTAGCGATCTCAGCGAAGACAGTTATGACGTCGTGGGCGGTGTAAACCTTCAGTATCCCATTTTTAATCGGGATGCCCGGGCCCAACACCAGCGGGCGCTGCTGACGCGGGAACAAACCCAAAAAGCGTTGGAGAACCTTTCGCAGCTGGTGGAAGTCGACGTCCGCACCGCCTACATTGAGGTCAACCGCACCAAGCAGCAAATTGCCGCCTCTTCGGTCACCCGTATGTTCGATGAAGAGAAATTTCGGGCCGAGACCGAAAAACTGCGGGTGGGAAAATCAACCAGCTTTGTGGTGGCTCAGGCCCAACGGGATTTATTGGTCAGCCGGATCGCCGAGGTGCAGGCCCTGGCCAACTATCTCAAAGCGTTGATCGATTTATATCGGCAGGACGGGTCGCTGCTCGAGCGTCGCGGGATTTCTGCCCCCGGACGTGAGCCGGTCCAAATGTCCAATAAATAGAATTTAACCGATTATTTCTGCTGCGGACCCACTCGCCTCAAAAACTCCCAAACAGGCACGGCTGTCAGACCACCAATCACACCGCCGATGTAGCTTGGCAAGCCGAAGCCGAAGAGTTGATCCCAAATCAAACCGACAATAAAACTGGCCACCACAATGGCGACCAGGGTCAAAACCAGTCGCTGCCAGAATTTCATGTGAACCTCCTTTTCAATCCCACAAATGTCTGAACCTGAGTATCAAACGTTCCATAGGCGTAAGCTGGCGGATATCTTGAATTGTCGCAATAGCCAGGGCCGGATCGTCGGTGATCAGACCGTCGATGCCAACTTCCATCATATCCAGAATACCGTCCACATCATTGACGGTCCAGGCATAAACCATGAGGCCCCTCTCATGGGCCTCTCGCATGAGCTTGCTGGTCGCCTGACCGGTCGATACGGCCAGAAAAGCCACATCAAGCTGGGCCAGGTTACCCAGGCCAGCGGCAAATACATAGCCGGTGGCCATTTGAGGCGCCAGTTGCTGCATCTGCTTTACGGCTTTGAGATCGAGTGACATGATTTGTACCTCTTCTTCCATACCGGCCCGGCGAACAAGGTTTAAGGTTTCACCGGCAAGCAGTTTGTCATCGCCGTAATATTTAAGTTCAATCAGCAGTCTTATTTTACCTGCCGCTGCTGATAGAAAATCAGAGAGTTTGGCAATCCGTTCCTGCTTAAAATCCGGATGAAACAGGCTGCCGATATCAATCCCGGACAGATCCTGGTATGTGGTTTGATCTATCCGGCGCGGATCCCGCGCCAATTTCATCAGATCCTGATCATGGACGACGACGACAGTTCCGTCAAGGGTTCGCTGCACATCTATTTCGGCAGCGTCGGCTTTCTGGCCGATGGCCATTTCAAGGGCCGCCAGGGTGTTTTCCGGGGCGTGGTGTGCACCGGCCCGATGGGCGATAATTTCAGGGATCTTAGATGGAAGGTCTCGATTCGGCATAAACCACCAACTCAAAGCGATGCCTACGGCCGCCAGGATGACGAGGATCAAACCCACTATCAATGATTGCAGAGGGTGGCGGGTTTCTGACTTATGACTTTTAACCGATTTAGAATAGCCATCCGGAGGCCGATTCGCAGCCGGCAAATCTGCGTGGTCCTGGTAACAGGCAACTAACGTACAAATTGTCCACACGGAGCCAAAAAAATTAATGAGTAAACTTGAGAATGCAGCCACTAATAGATACAGGCAAATGGTCACAAACAGACCCCATATGTTCTGACTCAGCAGACTTGCGATTGAACCCATGATCAGGAGCAGTCCCTCTCCGACCAGAATTTGCACTAGAATCCAAGCCAGCATACAGGTGGATATCACGAATAATAGCTGCCGGGATACACCCTTGGTGATCCGCCAACTGCTGATCATTGCGTTTTTAAACGGTCGGATGCCATCGAGCCAAAGCGGTAGCAAATAGATCCAGCGGATTAAAAGGCCGCCGATAATACCGGTCCAGATCAGCATCCACAGCCCAGCGAGAACCAGTGCCCAATACCAGATTGGCGGTTTTGCAGTCAGATAGAAATTGATGTCGTGTTTGCTGAGAAAAATATAATATATCGTTCCAAGGCCGACGACCATTGGTAGTAGCAGTATTATGCACAACAAAAACGCCTTGAGGCAAAACCGGTATAATGCGGCAAATGCATGGGATAAACGAATGACTGTTTGCTTTACGCTTTGTAGGCCCTTTGTTTCCGAATGCCGTGCAATCCAAATCAGTCCCACAACCTGTAGCACCAAACTCAGCAGCGCAAATGACGCGCTTAAGATCAGAAATAACAATCCCCGGGGCGATATCAACCACGCGATCAGGTCGGAATTTCCCACGATCAAATTTTCTTTGCCGGTGAGCAGCTGACCCAGAGCCCAGGAAGTCAGGGGCGACAACAGGCTCAGACTCGCCAGCCATACCACCAGAAGATATACGCCCATTGGCAACCAAACCTGGGCGGCCACTTCCCTGCCGCGCTGAAGAGATTGAAACCAGTAAGATGTTTTCATGAAAAATTTTCTGCAGCCTTTTTTCCTGAGGGTTCACCCCAGGCCGGATCAGAGGTAAATACCATTCGGGCGACTTTTAAGGTAAAAAGGCCAGTCACAAAGTAAGTAAAGTTAAACAAACCGTCCAGCATAATTGCCTGGGAGCTGCTGATGACCGCAAAAATGATTCCGACGACTCCGATAATCAGATTACCCGAGGCCGAGGTCAGCAGCACCCGATGTTCTGATCTGCTATTTTGACCCCTCATGATCCAATCATATCCTCATTAGTGCTAACATTCACAAACCATTTGTTTACTGAAAAGATCACAAAGATTGTATTTCAGTATTTTAACTTCAAGCGAACCAGAATTGGGGTATGGTCTGATGAGTTGAAATTCAAAACTCGAGCATCGGCAGGCTCGAACCCACTGAAAAAGAACCGGTCAAGCGGTAGTCCTTTATCGACGCCTAGTACTTCATGCCAGAAATCCGAATTCATGTTACCGGTTTTCCGGCCCAATGGAAAGTCTGTCACTTCCTTCAATTTAATTTGCTGGGATACTTTTTTAACCAGCTGCAATCTTTTCTGGTTCCAGGTGTTGAAATCCCCAGCCATGAGGATCGGGCCCGAATGAACGGCCATAATGGATTTCAAATCTTCGAGCTGATGGCTGATTTTTTTGAGTGACCATCGCTCGAAATTCAACAGATGAACATTGACGGCTAAAAGTTTTTTTCCGCTCGGCAAGGGGTATTCTGTGACCAGTGACACTTTTGGCGCTGTCACACCAAATTCTCGATATTTGGTGGGTACCGGTTGTATTTTAACGGGAGGTACCCGGGACAGGGTCAGAACCCCCACAGCCTTTCCGCCGGGCCAGGGGTAGCGCCATCCTTCTGCCAGGTATCCTCCCAGCTGCCCGGATTCAAAAAGGTCCGCTGTTGCTTCCTGAAGAAATACGATATCCGGCTTTTCGGACTTAAGGATTACCTTCAGATCCTTATCAAATTGAGGGTGTTTACCCTTTTGGACATTCCAGGCGACCACGGTAATATCAACGGGCAGGATTTGATCCGCTGACGGAAATTCTGATACGCGGGTAGCCCCTTTGCCACGACATGAAGCTGTCAAGGCCACCAATACGATCAGAGTAAATCTTAAAGCGATATTTGCCGTAAAAAGCATGCCTGATCCTGCGCTTGATGCCAAATTTTTGAAGCGAAGCATCAGCGGCCACCCGCAGAAGCTGTCAGGCCTCTTCCAGGGGCCGTCCATCTAAATCTAACTCTGTTAGTGGTCACTGGATGATTTGCAGTTTCCCACGACATCATTTCTTTGGCAAGGAGTTATTCAGAATCCTGAGAAATGCCGACGCTGAACCGGCCACCAATTAATACTTGATTTTCGGTTCAATTTGTATCAAAAGTACAGTTGCTGTAGCGATAATCGGGTCGAAATGATTGGCAACCAACCACATTAACAGAAAGGAGGAGGGTAAATGAAAATTTCTAAATTGGTCGTTGTGTGTTTATTGGCTTTTGGTCTGGTATTCCTGGCATCAGACAGCTTCGCCAGGGTAACCCTGGTTTACGGTACCACCGAAAAGGTGACGGATATGGACCCGGCCAATGCCTATGATTTCCATACCTGGGAGATCTTTTACAACATTTATCAGGGGCTAATGGGATATCCGCCGGGCAAAACCAATCTGGTACCGGGGCTGGCCGAGTCCTACGAGGTTGTTGACGATGGCAAAGGCTATATTTTCAAGCTCAAAGAAGGTGTCAAATTCTCCGATGGGACCCCCTTTGATGCCGATGCTGTCAAATGGTCCATCGACCGGGTGATGCGAATTAAAGGCGATCCTTCCTGGCTGGTGACCGACTTTGTCGATAGCGTGGAAGTGCTGGACAAATTTCGGGTGAAGTTTATATTGAAAAACCCGGTGGCATTCTTTCCTTCATTGGTGGCCACGGTGCCCTATTACCCGGTAAACCCCAATATTTATCCCGCAGATGAGATCGTACAAGATCCCACTGCCCTTAAAGGCGGCAAACTGGTGGGGCTGGGAGCTTATCGGGTGGCTTTCTTCAAAAGAGACCAAGAAGTGGCGTTGGAGGTAAATCCTCATTTTTATGGTGAAAAACCCAAAAACGACATGATTATCATCCGATATTTTGCCGATGCCACCACCATGCGCCTGGCCCTTGAGAAGGGCGAGATCGATTTTGCGTTTAAATCATTCAACCCATCGGACATCAATGATTTACAAAAAATGGACAAAATTAAAACCATCATAGGGCAGGGACCTTACATCCGCTATGTGTGTTTTCAGAACAACACCGAGCCCTTCACCAACAAAATTGTGCGCCAGGGTGTGGCCGCTGCCATCGATCGACCGGATATCATCAAAAAGGTGTTTCTGGGCCAGAATGAACCGCTTTACTCGATGGTGCCCAAGGGAATGTGGACCCATACGGAGAACTTCAAAGAGGT
This sequence comes from Desulfobacterales bacterium, assembly GCA_050114455.1. Classification (GTDB taxonomy): domain Bacteria; phylum Desulfobacterota; class Desulfobacteria; order Desulfobacterales; family JAFDCJ01; genus JAFDCJ01. The sequence continues at coordinate 7,416 of JASFSK010000112.1, forward strand.
ATTCGGCGACGGCAACATTGAAAAGTCCAGGGAATTGTTAGCCAAAGCCGGATTTAATGAAAACAATAAGTTAAAATTTGAATTCTGGTACACCCCCAGTCACTACGGCGATACCGAGGTGGACATGGCCGCGGTCCTCAAAGCTCAGTTCGAGGCAACCGGTGTCATGGAAGTCAGCGTCAAATCAGCCGAATGGGCCACTTACAAAGAAAACTGGGGTAATCAGCTGATGCCCGTTTATCTGCTGGGCTGGTATCCGGACTACATTGACCCGGATAATTACACGGCTTCTTTTGCCGGGACCGCCGGCTCAAGAGGGAATGGAATTTATTTTTCTGATCCAGAATGGGATGCCATGTTTGTAGAGGAGCAGAAAACTCCCGACGAGAGTGCCCGGGAAGCCATCTTTAAAAAGATCCAACAGATGTGGACCGATGAAGTGCCGACGGCCCCCATTTTTCAAGGATCCTTGTATATGTTCGCTCAGAAGGATATTGATGGCATCATGATTTCACCGACGCTTCAGTTTATTTATGCGCCGATTGAAAAGATGAAATAGACATTCAAGGAATAAGGGATTTGTCGGGCACGATAAATCCCTTATTTATTTAGTTTTGCATCAACCGCCGGCCGCAACTTTATGAAAAATCTGCTTAGATATATTATTGCACGTACACTTCTGACCATCCCCATGGTTTTTATTCTATTGAGCATTGTTTTCGTTGTCATACGTGTGATGCCGGGTGATCCGGTGTCTTCCATGCTGGGCGGCCATGCCCCAGAAAAAGTCATTGAACAGAAAAAAGAAGAACTGGGCCTGAACAAACCAATGATTGTCCAGTACGCCAACTATCTGTGGCAAATCTGTCGTCTGGATCTGGGAAATTCCATGATTTTCAAACAGCGGGTTACCGATACGATCGGAGATAAACTTCCGGCCACCATTGAATTGACTTTCTTTGGTATGCTGATCACCCTGCTGGTAGGGGTACCGCTGGGGGCCTATGCTGCCGACAAACGCCGATCTGCCCAAGACTACTCTATCCGTTTGTATGGCATTGTAATTTACTGTATTCCGGTTTATTGGCTGGGGTTGATGCTGCAGATGATATTCGGGATCTGGCTGGACATTTTTCCGATTGCCGGAAGAACCGGAGCGCGGGTATTTGTGGCCGGTTTTGATCGCACGGGATTGTACATTTTAGACACCATTCTGGCCAAGGACTTTGAAGCCCTCAGAGATGTGCTGATTCATCTGGTGCTGCCGTCGGTTACCCTTGGCTTGACACTTTCCGGAATATTCATCCGTCTGACCCGGGCGAATATGCTCGATGTCCTCAAATCCGATTATATCCTGGCGGCTGAAGCCCGGGGCATCCGTCACCATCGGGTGGTTTACAAACATGCCATCATGAATGCCTTTGTCCCTATTCTAACCATGATGGGACTCCAGGTCGCCATTTTGATGGCCGGTGCGGTATTGACGGAAACTACCTTTTCCTGGCCCGGAATGGGTCGTCTGTTGCTGGAACGGATCTATTTAAGAGATTATCCAACTATTCAAGGGGTTATCGTCATCTTTGCCCTGATTGTGGCGGCCGTTTCATTGATGGTAGACATTGTTTACGCCCTGGTCGATCCGCGGGTGAGGTATTAGTAATTTTATGAAACATTCTCCCACACAAGCCTTGGCGCGGCTGATCGGACACTCCTCCCGGATGGGAAAAAAGTACGGGGTGGAATGGTGGATTCTGGTTGCCGGTGCTGTCATTATTCTGGGTGTGGTTTTAATGGCCATTTTTGCTGGCGCCATCGCCCCCTATGACCCCTATGATCAAAACACCGGTCCTCAATTAGCCCCTCCGAGTGCCGATCATTTGATGGGCACCGACAACCTGCAGCGGGATGTGTTTTCCCGCATCATTTTCGGGGCTCGTACGATTTTGGGCGTTGCCATTCTGGCTGCCATCATATCGTCGATCGTGGGTATCACCATCGGCCTGATATCCGGCTATTATGGGGGCGCTTTCGATCGGATTTTATCCCTGATCATGGACTCGGTATACTCCTTCCCCGGTCTCATTCTGGCGATTGCCTTTGCCGCCATGTTGGAGCCGGGCATTATCAGCATCACATTTGCCGTGGCTGTGATATACATTCCAACCTATTTCAGATTGGTGCGGGGTCAAACATTGACCATCAAGGAAGAGCTTTATGTGGAGGCGGCCAGAGCCATTGGTTCGCCCGGCATTACCATTTTATGGAAATACATTTTTCCCAATGTCATTGCCACCACAGCGGTGGTATTCACCATGAACGTGGGCGACGCCATTATGATCGAGGCCGCCTTGACCTATCTGGGGTTAGGGCTTCCACCCAGTGTGATCGACTGGGGAATGGATCTTGCTATGGGCAAGAAGTTTCTTCCCTCGGGTCAGTGGTGGCTGATCACTTTTCCAGGTGCCATGATATCCCTTCTGGCGGTCGGATTTACCATGCTGGGGGAGGGTCTTTCGGAGATTTTGAACCCCAGATTGCTGGAGCGGTAGCGTGAATCCAAATATTCTTGAAATTGAAAATTTGAAGGTTCATTTTCCCATTCACATCGGAACAGTGCATGCCGTCGAGGATGTGACCCTGAATCTGAAAGAAGGAGAAGTCATGGGATTGGTGGGCGAATCCGGCTGCGGTAAGTCAACCCTCGGGTTTTCCATCCTCCGGCTTCTGAGGCCGCCCGGGATGCTTGCCGGTGGCCAGATCCGGTATCACGGCAACGATATTGTCCAAATGAGCGAAAAAGAGATCCTCAGCCTGCGCGGAAAACGGATTGCCATGATTTTTCAGGATCCATTGACGTCACTCAACCCGCTGTTCAGTATCGGCGAGCAATTTGTGGAAACTATCTCG
>JASFSK010000113.1:0-10274 GCA_050114455.1 Desulfobacterales bacterium
CGACTGGGGCTCGACGTAACCTTTCGTCCGGAGGAAATCCACAATGAGGATGGTTATGTGGGCGAGGGCTACGGGGTCATGACCCCCGAATGCCGCCAGGCAATCAAACTGGTAGCCCAAACCGAAGGGATCATCCTTGATCCGGTTTACTCGAGCAAGGCGATGGCCGGCCTCATCGATCACATCCGCCGAAAAACAATCAGTGAAAAAGAAACCGTTGTCTTTCTGCACACCGGGGGGACGCCAGCGCTCTTTGCCTATGCCGAGGATCTCCAACTTGAGGTCGGCGAAGCCCGCTAAAATCAAGCACGATCCTTACATGCAATTTGCCGCCAAAAACGAAGACGCGCTGTAAAAGATTCGGCATCGATTTTGGGATCCACAGGGGAATTATGGTGGTAGATCTAAACGCATATCACGTTGATACGCCGGCGCTTTTAATCGATCTGGATGGAGTCGAAAAAAATTTGGCGAACATGCAGAAAAAGGCCGATGCCGCCGGCGCCATGCTCCGCCCGCACATCAAGACTCACAAGATTCCCGAACTGGCGCAGGCCCAGATTCAGATGGGTGCCGTGGGGGTGACCACGGCCAAAATATCGGAAGCAGAAGTCATGGCGGATGGGGGAATCGATGATATCTTCATTTTTTTGGATGGGATGCAAATTGCCCTGGGCGTTGCCGCCTCGCAAGACTGTGCGTTGACGGTAATTGCCACGGTGATAAGCCGGCCGGCACCTAACCGGGCCGTGATTGATGCCGGCAGCAAGGTCTTTGCACTGGACAAAGGGGCTCACGGTCAGGAGATGCTGAAAGGGTTCGGCATGGTATTGAATAGGAAAGCTGTGCTTGACAGGCTTTCGGAAGAACACGGCGTCATGCTATTGGCTCCGAATGAAACACTTGAAATCGGTGAGCGGGTCAAAATCATTCCCAATCATGCCTGCACTGTCATCAACCTGTTTGATAGGGCGTACGGTATCAGAGGGGGCAAGGTAGAGACGGAGCTTATAATTGCCGGAAGAGGGAAGGTTCAGTGAAGCAGGCAGTCTATTAATCCGTTCCACCTGCGGTTGTCCCTGGAACAAATGCGAATTTTGTGTCAGCTAAAGGTTAATTTTAAGGATATTCTGTAGGATTCAATGGTTCTGCATATAGTAACCATTGCCGTGTTTGCCATAAGCTGCGAATCTAATTCGAATGGACTTTCTCTATGTTCGCAGGCAATTCAGCTCTCTTCACAAACGGACGCTTCACTTGCTTTTTCAGACCCGCGAGCGTTTTGAGGGGCCAATCCCTCTGCAGATAATTGGTGAGCCAATCGGGAAAGATGCCGTTGGGTTCTGCGTGGGCCTCCACGATCACACGACAGCGATTTGGCCCCAGCGGAAAGATTGCATAGGTGCCATAGTGAACCGAAGCCCTCACACCAATAGTTTTAGGGCCGCGCTTATCTTTGCCGGAAGCCACGTCGATACGAAAAGCGCCCTTATCATCTCTATAGACGCGTCCCTTCAATATGAAATCTCGATCGCTGACAGGCCAAGGCATATCAAAAGCCTGGTAAGCCACGAAACGATTGGAATTATTCATTTCGATGATGTCGCATTTGCTGAGATATTCGACCCACTCCGTGCGCCGGTAACATGTGGTGACAACCCACACGAGCTTTTCAATGGGAGCATCGATAATGGTTTCACCTTTTACAGCGTCGATATCGGAACCCGGTACATCCCGTGTCCATATGGTAACGCCGTCTTCCTTGGCCAAAAATTCCCAGGGCTTGGCCTCGGCCAAGGGTGCGTACGTAAGCACGATAAGAAACCCTATCAAGATTTTCGAATTTCGGTTTGTTGATTGCATTATCATCACGATCCGGTCATATAACTTTTACGCTTAGTTTACACCAGCACTTATTATGCATTTCGCATTCCAATCTAACGTCATTGATCAGAGCACCCAATTGTTCTGCCCGTGAAAAGAAAGGGGCAAATTAAGCGAACTCTCATAACACCCGCTGTTCATCCAGCAACTGAATTTTAGCGAGTTTCCAGTAATTTTCGGTCGGCTGAAATATCACATTCGCTTTGTATGTGTTACATCGATAATGAATATGTATTTAATGATGCACCGATCCGTAAACATCCCAATTGGCGATTTTGAATAGGTTCCTTTGCAGAAGAGTCCAATTTGAAAAACATTGCTTCTACTCCTTTTTAATCATCGCCCTGAACGGCAACGGCTGCAAGCGTATTTGAGCAGCTCACAGCCGTCCTCAATTATCATAAAAATAACTGATAGCTGTCGTTGCGACGCTATCCTTTCGGTGTATACCAGATCGGTGATGTATAAGCACGCTCCTGGGTTACCATGGGAACCTCCGAAGGCATTGTGATACCATACCGCTTGGCCTCGTAGGCCGTCCAGCGCGGCGTCGGGATTTCGATCACGCGCGCATAATAAAAGGACCGCAGTGATGGATCAAAGTCCGGATCCCTCCAAACGGTCATCAGCTCGGGCGCACCGATAGTGTTGGTCCAGGTGGCGTTGGCGACATCCACGGTATTGCCCACCAAAGGCAGCTTGCCGGTTGCATCCGGTTTACGATCGCCTGCCCAAACCACGTCGTAAACCTTCTCTTGACGTTCACCGCCGGCATCCAGCCAGCCCTTTATGATCTGGATGCGATCAAGGTTGCCGCTTAGAGGATCCTTAAGCGCCGCCACCAGGAAGGTTGGCGCTTTGTCATCAGAAACTGGAAACAAGTTACCACCCATGGGAACGCCTTTTGTATAGCCGATATAAGCTGGAAGCCTGTTCTGTGCATCTTTATCGGTGAAATCCCAGCCCCCGAAAAAACGGACGAGCATGCGCGGTCCTGTGGTGGCATAGGTCTCCTTGCGTTTCATCGCGTCGAAGATCGCTGCGCGGGTATTCTCCTTGGCCCACACGGCGGCGTAGCCTGACGAAACCATGGACCAGCCCTCGTATTTCTTGTCTCCGACCTGGGCCATCGGATGCTCCCACCGTTTTGGGCCCGGCTCCGCACCCGAGTGCTTGCCGAAAAAGTTGTCCTCGCCGGCCGTGGCAAGAGCCGTGTGACTGTCGGTGGAACCAATCATCCCAAACTTGTAGGGGTTGACCCCGATTTCCTTCTCGAGTTGCAGTCCGATCTGCAGAGCGCTGCGGGCATACTCGTACTGAAGCATATCTGGCTCTTTTTCAACGCTCAGGTCAAGATTGCCCTGATCCCAAGTTTCGTAGTCAGCAAACTCGTCGTTTGGTGACAGGAACGGATGAGTTTCACCATCGCCCTTGATCTGAGTAACCTCATAAAGCGGCTCCCACCTTGCCCGGATCTGAGCATATTCTTGATCGACTTGCTTTCCTGTGAAGGACTCAACAATGGGGAACATGATGCCGTTGCTCAGGTTACCGTTATGGGCAATAGCAAGAACCTGACCTGCGGTTTTTTCCTCGTAGGTATTCATCCATTTCCACAGATCGCGTGGGTTATCGCTGCCAAGAGGCTTGAGAGTGGTATACGGCTCCATTTGGCTGGCCCTGTTAGCGTTGTCCCGATAAATTACCACCCGGTGCAAATTGTTTCCGCCGGTGTTGGACGTCCACTCATAGCCGATGAATGCGGTAAACTGCCCAGGCGCGTTATACTTCTCGGCCGCCTCGATTGTCTCATCCCAAGCGGATCGATAGGCAGGGGTGCCGGGAAGCGATTTGAGCTTCTCAGGAAAAGTACCCTGGGAAAAGGCAACAATGATTTCAGTAGCAGCCTTGACCCCCTCTTGTCCACCGGCCTGGACCATCTCGTACCACTTTTTACCCGTTGGATCGTTCAGCATTTCTGGATCGCCGGCATACAGACGCGGAAAAAATCCCATGTTATCGGAGTGGTCGGCCACGACGAGAAAGTCGAGCGGCCGGTCGAGCTTGACCTTCAAGCCCGTCGAAGAAGTAAGTTCTTCGCCGCGTGCAAAGCGGTAAGCGTCTTCCGGTCCAAGCCGTGCGCCAAACGAGCCAGCATCCATCGACATTCCAGTGTGCAGGTGAGTGTCGCCCCAAAAAACCTGGGTCGGAAAATTGCGCCCTGCATAGGGTGAAAAGTGCTTCTGTGCAGGGAATGCACCTCCGGTAGCCGAGGACGGGGCCGGCAACCCCACGCTATCACCGGCAAATGCCGGACACTCCAAACCGAAAGCCAATATCGATAAGAGGGTTAGTATTGCTATCTTTAGCCACAGAGTCAATCTCGTATACATCCGCATGGTCGATCTCCTTTCGTTAATTTTGGATGACAAGAGCTCCTTTTATTGATGCGCTTGCTTTAAAATACATCTGGTGACCTATGAAAAAACCATTGATCGGCCTGCCTATTCGATTTGTGTTTCCAGATAAAACCGAATGCTGCTCTACCTATATAGGTTAAGAACAATTATAAAAATTGCAAATTTGCAGTCGAAAATGTTATGACCGTTAAAAAAATCAACGCCACAACATCTTATGGGAGAACCGGTCTTCTCTGGATGAATCTCCCCGCGGCAAGCCGCGGGGAATTAGACCCTGTCAGAGATTAAAATTTCAAATTCAGGTAAAGATTAATGAAGCTCATTGACGTGTTCTCATAAGTGCCCGAAACCCTGCCTGCCAACGGCCCCCGGTTAACGTCCATGTCCAGATCCCCACTCCAAAGAAATGTGTATCCCAGTCCAAAGGCCAGGTTTTTGGACCAGTCGTAGCGGGCACCCAGCCCGAAACGCCAGGCTTCACCCAGGGGCAGATCGGGGGTTCGGTCCTTGTCGTCCATCATGGAGCTGTCGTAGGCGATACCGCCAGACAATAGCCATGGATCCGCCACCCGGTACTGGGCACCGAAAGCAACATGCCAGGTATCCTTGTAGTTTCGATCGACGGTGAGACTCGAGGTGTCCTCAGAGGCCACAGTGATGCCCACCTTGCCGAACTCCGACCAATCCTGCCACCCCAGGTTTCCCATGATTGCCAAACGGTCACTGAGCTCATGGTAGCCGCTGAGCATAAGAGCCTGAGGCATGGTAAAATCAATTTTAAGTTCTGCATCGAGCAGCCCTTTGGCTCGCAGGATGGCCTCCAGTCCGGGGCCAAGATTACTGAAATCGGGCTCGTCTTTGAATTTCAGGTCCCCCTCCGAAAGATATGTCAGGCCGATGCGCGTACCTTTGCGCGGTTCCACCAAAACTCCCAGATTTGCCTGGTAGGTCCAGTCACTATCCTCAATCTTGAGTTTGCCGTCCGGTTGATTCGGGCCGATATTGTTGACGGCAACTTTTTCATCCAGCACACCGTACAATGCCACCACCCCGGCACCAAACGACAGCCAGTCCGTCACCTGATAGGCCAGAGCCGGCTGAACCCCCAGCGCCTGTAATTTGACTTCCTGAACGTAATAACGTCCCACCCAGTCTTTTTCGTACTCCAATCCCAAACCAAAGTAACCGACTGCACTGACACCGATTTTGAGCTTCGGCCTCAAATTGTGGACATAGTATACACCGCCGGCAGGTAACCAGGTGCTCGCATCTCCGTCACTGCCAGAGGTACTGGTATTGGAGTCCGGGGAAAACTCAGCATGAAGATAAAGTGGTTGGACACCGACCAGCAATTCCGACTTTTGAAGACGCGTCATCCCTGCCGGATTGGTAAACACGGTGGCGGCGTCCTGGGCCCTGGCCGACCAGCCTGCAGCAGCCAAACCGACTTCGGGATTTCCGAGTTCGTATAGATAAAGTCCACCGGCATGCGACAATGATGCAATCAACGCAATAAGAGTAATCCCTGTTAAAAAATACCATCTCAGGTAGCCCATAATAAAGATCCTTTCTTTGCTTGGATAAAAATCCAAATGCGATTAGAAATCGTTATTCGGGACATATTACCATCCAAAGTTGAAGCATTTCAGGAACTGTCTGGACAAGCTGCTTTTTCCATCTGTTTTGGTAATGTGCGGATGTGCAGGTCTCGCTGCGGGAAGGCAATTTCGATCGCCAGTTCGCGAAAGCGTCGGTCGATATCAAACCGAATGCGACTTGCCACCGCCCAGTAATCATCCACATCGACCCAGATGCGCAGACGGAATATCAGGGCGCTGTCGGCATGGTCGACAAAGAGGACATCCGGCCGGGGATACTTCAGCACCCTGGGTGTTGCCAGAGCGATTTCCAGCAGGGTTTTCTCTACCAGGTCTACATCGGAACCGTACGCAACCCCCACTTCAAGATTCCGGCGCATCCGCTTGTCCCTGAAGCTCCAGTTGGTCACCTGCTGGCTGATAAATTCAGAGTTGGGTATGATCACCGATGCGTTATCGAAGGTCTGCACGACCGTGGAGCGCACATTGATTTTCTTGACTTCGGCCCATAATCCGCCGACCTCCACGTAGTCCCCGACCTGAATGGGCCTTTCGAACAGCAAAATCAGGCCGCTGATAAAATTGTTGAAGATGTTCTGCAGCCCGAACCCGATCCCGATGCTCAGCGCCCCGAAAATCACGGCCAGCGAGGTGGTGTTTACCCCCAGAAAGCCAAGTGCCAGCACCAGCCCCAGTGCCCATCCGAGATAGCTCGCAATTGTAAGAATCGAATCTTTGAGCCCGCGCTCGATTGGCCTCTTGTCCAGGATTTTTTCTTTTAACAACGCACGTCCGACACGCAAAAACAGGTGGGTGATGAAAACGATGAAAATTCCCAGAACCATGCCTTTGACGCTGAAATTCAGGCTGCCGACCGTAAATGTGAGGTAGAAAAACCTCTCGAGCCAGGACCAAAGAACGCCCGTCGGGTCCCAAATCCGCACCAGGGCTGCCGTCAGGGTGAACAGCCAAACCACCCAGGCAAGCTGGATCAATGACCAGCGCCAGTGGCCGCCGATAGTGGTCGGGCTTTGCTGTTGCGCCGCGGCCAATTTGTCCCGAAAGTCGCGATGAAATTCCTGCAGGATTTTATAGCTTATCCATCCCCAAAACACCAGGACCACCGACTCGGCCCATGCTCTGAACCACTGAACCGCCAGCGTGCTGTAGCCGGCCAGGTTCAGCATCAGCGACCCGCCGAATACCAGATAGGTCGTTCGCCGAACTAGCGCCGTCCAGCCCGGATTGGGCGGGCGCAGCCCCTCGCGCGCTTGTCTGGCCACGACCGGTTTCATCCGTCGCCAAAAAACCGCGGCAAGGACCAGCAATACGGTCATCACGATATTTTTCGCTGTCCACGCCAGCAGGCTGTCCACTCCCGTCACCAACGACAAGACCAGGACGGTAATGATCGCGATACGAAAAAAGCGCATAAACCGCCTCAGGTGCAAAGACACGAAACTGCGCAAAGCGTTCTGCGGGCCTTTAAATCCGTGTTTGATAAAATCTATCCCCCAACGCACCACCAGCAGCACAAAAAAGACATAGAACAAAACGCGGCCCAGTCCGATGTCAAAAAGAGAAAATTGGACAGAACTGTATATCAAAAAGAGCAGCGTCAAGCCGACATAAAGCAGGGATCGCCGCAGCAGCAACAGGCACAAACGGCGATAGTGACAGTTGGTCCCGTCGTATCTGTTCTCAATTTGGTTGAGATAACGCCTAACACGGTCCCGAAGCGCAAAAATCGCTGCCAGCCCTGCCAGAAAGAACATCCACGGGATCAGTCCACCCATTTGGATCTGGTCCCAAAGCTTTTTCCAGGAATCGAACTTGAAAACGGCCAAGATACGGTCCTTTAGCTCTCGCAGATCTTCCAGCAGAACCCCGGTGCTTAAATCACGGTAAGGATCCATGCGTTGGGTGATGGACGTTTTTTTAAGCTTTTCAAGCGCCGCCGTCAGCCTGTTGCCAATGTCTGTTTTGGCTGTCAAAGCGGATTTGGCCTGATCCAGCAGATTGTCGTAAATTTTCAGAATACGTTCCTCGACTCTTTTCTTGTCCTCGAGGGTATCGAACAGCTGCTGCATGGGTTCAACCAACTGTCGTTTCCTGGGTCCGGAGAGGTCGGACTGCCGAATATCCAGAATCTTCTGACTGGCGAGCTCGATCCGCTCGAGATTTTTTTCAAAATCAATCGAATGTGAATCCAGATTGCGCTGAAACCTTTCGACGGTCTCGGACAAGGCTTTGGCTGCCAGCCAGTTCTCCCTGATGGCGTTCTCAAGGTCTTCGGTCTGAACCCGGTCCATCAACAGCAACTGCGCGTGAGCGGTATTTTGGGTGTCGTAATCCTTGATTTGCACTTGAAGCTCTTTTTGTGCAGTCTCGAGTTGCCGCAACTGCCCATTGAGATTCGCCAGCTCCGCGCGGTGATTCTGCACTTCGCTTTCGGCGGTTTGAGCTATCTGTTCCGGCGAGACCTGGGCATTGGTAACAATATCGCCCTCTTCTTTTGCCTGGGTTGCGGTCACCAAAGTGAGAATCAAAAGCAGCGTCAGTGCCAACACCGCAGCCTGTCGTGCATGCATGCGTGACGGAAAACCAGTTCGGAAAGGAAAATATTTCTGCATCAATTCAATCATGCGCTTTTCTCTTTGATCATACGGGTCCGGCGAAAGACTTCCTGACCCAGTTAATTTTTACTATAGGTCTCTCATACGCAATTATTGTTTGGGGCTTTGCTGCTTTTTTTGGTTTTCGCCATAAGTTTAAAGGGAAACGGCACCGTGTTCGACAGTCAGCGCGACAATGTCTTTGGCATTGACCTCCCGCGACGGGATACCTTTTTGGACGGCAAGTGCTGCGGCGGCACCCATGGCCTGACCCATGGCCATACAGGTACATTGCGCTCTTAAACCGGCCATGGAAACCCTGTCGGAAGAAAGGTGGCGGCCGGCAATGGTAATCCGAGAGGAGCCTTTCGGTATTAAAGACCTGAAGGGGATCTTGGGGATCATTTCCCTGGAATCATGAAAAATCTCCATGCAACCATTTTCCTCATTGTGCAGATCTATGTAGTTGAAGGCGTTACAGATGGCGTCGGGATAAACTTTTGCCGACATAAACTCTGATTCACTTATTCGGTGCTCCCCGACAACCCGGTAGCCTTCCCGCGACAAAGCCCGGTTGTACATGGTTTTCAAGACCGCCCTTTCCGCCCCGGGGATCTCCTCTTTGATAAACCGATAAACACGCAGCATCCTCTCCCTGCCCTCAATATTTGCCCGGGTCTGGCCGTCGGCATCAGAGGTGTCACAATCATAGATGTGGGTGGCGTTGTGGCCCCCCCGCTGCAGCAGCCAAAAAAAGGGATGTTGCGTGAAATAAGCCCAGTCCCCCTTTTTTAGCCGGCCTTTCGCCATTGCCTCCTCATAAATTAACTGAGCTTCTCCGGGGAAAATCTGTTGCAGATCAATATCCTCTATCCGATACTGCAAGGCGCCGGGTTGACGGTCAGGAGACTTTGTTACCTCTAAACCCAGGGCCCGGCAAACATCGGCATCTCCGGTACAATCAATCAGCTCTTTTGTTGTTGAAATCCGCTTTGTTCCCCTTGCAAAAGAGGTGACCTCCCAGCGGTCACCAACCGCTTTTACTTCACCAACGAACTCATGGTAATGGATATCAACCCCTGCTTTAAGAGCGGTCTTTTCAGCAACCGCGGCGTAGATGGGTATATTAATATAGCTGTAGTAGCCCGGCGTTTCACTGGGCCGGCGCTTGCGGTAATCCTTGATCGGCAGGCCTTCAATCTCCTTGCTCTTTTCAAACAGCTCCCAGGGTATTCCCAGGACTACTGGAAAGTCAGGAGAATGATAGTGGTTGGGCATAAACACGCCGCCATCGGTCATCGTGCCACCCAGCATGGAGGCAGCTTCGATCAGAGACACGGAAATCCCTTCCCTGGCTGCCTGAATTGCTGCGATATGCCCGGCGGTACCACCACCGGCAACCAATAGATCAACTTTCTCCTTGATGCGCTTCATTTCTTCCTAACCCGGAGAAACCAGAACAAAAATCATATCAAAAGAACTCGATTCGGCGTCATTGGGTATTTGCTTTTCGTTTTTAGAATCGGATGGTCTGATAAGGCTATTGGCTGGGAAGCCAGAAGCTGGACTGCTGGAATACTCAGAGAACATAGTGTTTCTGAGTTTCCAAGCTTTCCAGCCTTATAGCTTCAAGCGTTGTTACTGGAGCTCTTCAAACTAACTAGAAAATTTACTAGAGCAATCGTTGACACACCAATAATCAAGACGAGCGATACAGCGTTTACCACCGGGGTGGAACCGTCCTTTATCTGCGTAAA
>JASFSK010000114.1:0-10200 GCA_050114455.1 Desulfobacterales bacterium
GTAAAAATTCCAAAATATTTTAGCAGAGCATATAGACTAATATTCTTCTTGGGATTTTTTTTATTTACGATTAGAATCCTCCATGCAACAGTCAAAAAGAGAGAAAACAATGATAATATAACCAATATATTGATTTGGCTATTTTATACCATATTCTGGATTGCAATGTACTATCACACCTTACAAGCCTGGAGCTTAATGGGCCATATCATGACGGGAGGCTGGTATCTCTGTGCGGTTATTGTGTTTGAGGCAGTAATTTTAGTCAAGGGATCTTCTTTTTTCATTCGCAAAGCATCGCTACAATTTCTCACTTATTTAACTATATTCTTCTTTTTTGTAATTACTGAAACGTACGGTATTTTTTTCAGGTTATTACCTTTTTATTCAGGTATTGCCTATAAAACAGAAGAGAACCGCTTTATCCTTGAAACCAACTCATTAGGATTATATGAATATCTAAATACAATCATCGATCGTTCAACTTGGAATCAGCCTGATTGGATAACAAAAGAATTTATTTTTAGTTTATTTTTCCTCATTCTCATTTCGTATGCTGCTGTAATAGTCGTTTTTCAAAAATCGTTATTTAAAAACCCAGTCAAATAGTCCTTAAGCGAAAACTCCTTTACTTGACTTTTTTCCAAAGGCAAACTTATCGGTATTGCTTGTCACCAAAATCAGAAGCGCTTCTTTATCATCGGTTTGGTTTTATGGTTCGCTGTTGACATTATTTACATTCTCGGTTAATGATGTCTCTTGGAATTTTTGCAGTTCAATCTTCATTCTATCTTGTAAAAGCATGCCTACAGATGACCGAGAAAGCAGTTTGCAAAATCTGTCAAAATTCCTCTGGAAACAAAACCCATGTGGTACATGAAATGCACTATGGGACAAGAGAACCATTTGAATATTTGGAGTGTGCATCCTGTGGCTGCTTGCAGCTCAAAGATGTTCCAATAAACTTAGGCAAGTATTACCATGAAGACTACTACTCTTTTCGATTAAAAAAGATTCCAGGTCCAAATCCTGTTGGAACCTTTCTTCGTCGTCAACGCTCCAAATATTGTCTTTTTGGGAAAAATAAAATTTGGCCTTTCAGAATGAAAAAATATGGATCGTTTAATTGGTTTAAAAAGACCAAGGTTAAATTCGATTCATCAATTTTGGATGTTGGTTGCGGTTCAGGAAAACTTTTGAACCGTATGCAAAGAGATGGTTTTAAAAATCTCACTGGCGTAGACCCATTTATTCAGGAAGATCTTAATTACCCAAATGGCGTACGTATTTTCAAAAAGGATATTTTCCAGTTAGAGGGGCAATTTGATTTGATCATTTCAAACGACTCTTTCGAACATATGCATAATCCACTCAAAGTACTTCGAAAATTTTATGAGCTGCTAAAGCCCAACAAATTTGTTCTAATGAGGATCCCGGTTGCCTCTTCCTTTGCCTGGAGACACTATGGTGTAAATTGGGTTGCATTAGAAGCCCCTCGCCATCTCTTTATACACACGATTAAAAGCATCCAACTCCTTTCTAGAAAAACGGGGTTTAAAATTTCGGATATTGAATTTGTCTCGACAGAACGCCAATTTATCTATAGCGAACTATACCGTAGAGGCATTCCATTTAAAGACTCAAGTAAATACCTGCAAGATCAAAAAAAACCAATTTTTTCTAAAACACAAATTGAAAGCTTCAAGGCGCAAGCCAAAGAATTGAATCGCAAGAGTGACGGAGACCAGGCCATCTTTTACCTGTACAGGCAATCGGAAAAGGCCGCCTAAGGGAAGCAACCAGCATGAGAAAGGCGCTATAATAATTCTACTTCCGGTTCGGGAAGACGAGCAGGGGCGATATTTATCGGTATAGCGGCAAAGATGGTCTGATTTGCGACACTCGTAAATAATTGTATGAAATCTGTCAGCGTAATTATACCCAACTGGAACGGGTTCAATCTTCTACGCGCATACCTGCCGTCCGTGATGGAAGCCCAAGAAAAGTATCGTGGAAAGGTCGAGGTCATTGTGGTTGATGATGCCAGTACGGACCCTTCCGTCAAATTACTGCAGGATGCATTTCCGGGTATCAAGGTCATTGTCCACGAGCACAATCAGGGGTTTGGCAAAGCATGTTGGTCCGGGGCCCAGGCCGCTCAGCATCCGATATTAATCTTCCTAAATTCGGATGTCAAAGTAGCGCCTGATTTTATCAAACCCCTCGTGGATTGTTTGGAAGACCCGACTGCGTTTGCTGCATCTCCGCTCGTCTTTGATGAGAAAGGCAACCTCAGCAACGTGACAATCAGTATTCCTTATTTTCGGCGGGGCAAGATTCGATATAAATCCTTTGCACCTCAACAACTTCTAAATATAGCCTCACCCTTGCCAAATCCTTGGTATACATTGTTTCCAATCGGGGCGGCGTTTGCTGTCAGTCGGTTGCGGTTTTTAGAGTTACAGGGTTTCGATGATTTGCTCAATCCGTTTTATTACGAGGATACGGATCTTGGTTTTCGTGCCTGGCGACGCGACTGGAAATGCATCGTGGTACCTGAAGCCCGGGTAACCCATTTCCATACGGGTACCATCGCGCTGTCATTCAAGAAATTTAAAGTCAGTGCAATTCGTAAGCGCAATCGGCTTTTCTATCTGTGGAAAAACCTGACAACTGCCCGACTGCTGCGGCAGCACATAGTGTTTCAGCTATTGCGGATTTGCTATCGGCCTTTCTGCCTTGACTGGATGATTCTGGTTGCTACCGTTCTTGCAATCCCGGGATTCAGGGCCGCAATGCGAAAACGTCGTCAAGAACAGAAATGTATCATTAATTCCGAAGAAAAAATTTTTCAGATTATCAATTTGGCCAACCAGGCTAACTTGCAGGTGATCGAATCCAATGGTTCTTCCCGAGCGCAAGCCGGCACTTAATTTCATTTTATCTGGATTCAATCTAAGCAGGATGGATCTATGAAAGTCTGTATTATTGCCAAATCCAAGAGACACACAAGGATTTATTATTATTTCAAAAAGGCATTTCAAAGGCTGGGACACCAGGCCAACTGGATTAAATATCTGAAGCTGAAATCTTATCTGGGAGAGAGGGCGGCCACGGCTTTCGCCGATGGATTGATGCTTATATCCAAGCCGGACCTGCTATTTTTTCACGGCCGTGATATATCCTATGAGCTGTTGCTGAAAGCCAAAAAACGAATGCCGGTAGTGATGTATTTTGATGATTGTATGAAAGGTCAGATTAGCCATCTTGAGGAAGTGATCAAACAAGGACAGCAAGCTGATATCATGTACCTGACGAACCGGGGAGAAGTCGAACAATACCGTGAACGGGGCGTCAATGCCAGATTTATTACCGGCGGTTGCGATCCGACGGCGCATCGAATGGTTAATGTTACCGACCCCTTGTATCAAAGTGACGTGGCATTCATCGGTAGGCCCAACACTCCTGAACGCGCAGAATGCATGCAGGTTTTGGCGAAAAAATTTGATTTAAAGTTGTGGGGATCGGGTTGGGAAAAATATGGACTGAGCGCTGTCGCCGCCGATGTTTATGCAACCGAATATCGAAAAATCTGTGCCGGAGCCAAGATCATTCTTGGCTGGAATATTGATCCAACCATTGATCTTTATTTTTCCAATCGTACCTGGTACACGCTGGGTTGCGGCGGATTTCTGCTGACCGCTTACACGCCATCCCTGGAGGAGATTTTCGGGCAAGGAAAGGAGCTGGACTGGTTTGAGACCATTGAAGAGTGCTGCGATAAAATAGAATACTATCTCCAGCATGATGAAGAGCGCCAGTTGATCGCCAGGGCAGGCTATCAGCTGGCCCACAGTGAATACAGCTATGATAAAATGGTAGAGAAAATACTTGCAGATATACAGAAAGAAGGTTTAGGGATAAAGACTCAATCTAAAAGATAACCTGCTAACGGCTGGAGATCAAAGACGCAAAGAAAGATTTCCTATTAAAGTCACCAATCCGGCCTCCGCTGACCGGTATTTACCAAGTGTCCAGAATTTCTCCAATGCTTTGGCATTATGTGCCGGAAGCCGGCCTTTAGCATCAGTTTCAAACGGAAGCCAATGCAAATTGAAAGATCGACCCTAGATTTGCGATATGATTCTGCTAAGCTAAAAATTAGCATCCTTCATATCAACACCGAGCGCACATGGCGCGGTGGTGAACAGCAAACCTTATACCTTTTGCAGGTTCTCCAAAAACAGGGAATTTTCTGTCATCTGGTGTGTCAGCCCGATTCGCCGATGGAACAAAAAGCCCATGAGGCGGGTATTGCGGTGTTCCCAGTGTCCATGCGCGGTGAAGTCGATCCCATGGCCTGCCGGCGTATCAGAAAGATAATCCGGATCGGCAAATATAACATCCTCCACAGCCATACCTCCCATGCCCACACCCTGGCCTTTATTGCTTCGATTGGTTGCAGGATATGTCGCCTGGTAACGCGACGGGTGGATTTTTCCATTTTTAGACACAGTTTTTTACGCCTTTCGGGCATTAAGTACCGCCACATGGCCGATTATTATATTGCGATATCCCGTAAAATCAAAGAAGTGATGGTAGCAGACG
The DNA here is from genome assembly GCA_050114455.1 of Desulfobacterales bacterium. Taxonomy (GTDB): domain Bacteria; phylum Desulfobacterota; class Desulfobacteria; order Desulfobacterales; family JAFDCJ01; genus JAFDCJ01. The sequence goes on from JASFSK010000114.1 coordinate 4,609, forward strand.
GTATTGCGGCAGAACGTATTTTCGTCGTTCACAGCGGCGTCGATCTACAAAGATTTGCCAGTGTTTCCGGCGAACATCTTGCCAACGAGTTCCATTTGACTCCCGACGAAAAGGTGGTGATCAATGTGGCTCACCTGGCCGGGCACAAGGGCCAGCAGTTTTTGGTGCGGGCCATTCCCCGTGTTGTCCGAGAAATTCCGCAAGTTCGTTTTTTTATTGTGGGCCAAGGCGAACTGCTGGCCGAACTCAAGGCCTTGGCGGCTTCGTTGGGGATAACCCGCGAGCTGGTTTTTACCGGCTTCCGCAATGATGTGGGGGCTTTCTATAAAATAGCGGATCTTTTCGTCATGAGCAGTGTGCAGGAAGGACTGGGTACGGCCGTGCTGGACGCACTTGCTGAGGGAAAGGCGGTTGTGGCAACTGACAGTGGCGGGATTCCCGAAATTATTCGCGACGGTGAAACCGGAAGATTGGTTGAACCCGCCAATCCGGAAGCCCTTGCCCAAGGCATCATCGACGTTCTCAGACATCCCCTACCGGCTGCTAAAATGGCAGATCGAGGACGGGTGCTGGTACAAAATCAGTTTTCCATCGATGCCATGGCCGAAAACAATCTGGCCGTTTACCGAATGCTTCTTTCAACTGAACACTCTTGATGGTGAGCCGGATGAAAATAGGCTGATCCATTCTTTCACAAATAAGATAATTTGAAACATGAAAAATTCGGTACCAATATCGGCCCTGGTGATCACCTACAACGAAGAAAACAACATCGAACGTTGTCTGAATTCCCTCGACGGCATTGCAGATGAAATTGTGGTGATCGACTCGTTTTCCACGGATCGAACTGCTGAAATCTGCAAAAGCAGAGGGGTGAACTTTGATCAACATCGATATGAAGGCCAAAACGAACAAAAGAATTACGCTCTTTCCCACGCAAACTTTGATTATATTCTATCCTTGGATGCAGATGAAGCACTTTCCGAGAAACTAAAACAGTCGATTCTGGCGGCCAAACAAAACTGGGAGTATGATGGACATACCTTGAACCGGTTGACCAATTACTGTGGCCGCTGGATCCGACATTGCGGCTGGTACCCGGATAGAAAACTCAGATTGTTTGACAGGAGAAAAGGGCGCTGGGGCGGCGTCAATCCCCATGATCATGTGATTATGGACAAAGATTGCAGTATCGGGCATCTTGGTGGTGATTTGCTTCATTATTCCTATCCAACCATTAAACAGCATGTCAGGCAAATTGATGTATTTTCCGATATTGCCGCCCGGGAGGCCTTTCAAAGGGGTAGAAAGGCAAATATCCTACTGGATATATGTTTGAATCCAACGCTGACATTTTTTAAAAAATATTTCTTAAAATTGGGAATTCTCGACGGCTATGAGGGGTTTGTCATTTCCATTAGTACGGCCTATGGAAAATTTCTCAAATACATCAAACTGCGAGAATTGGAAAGGCAAGATGAGCGCAGTGTATCTCATTTTGGGGATTGATGCCAAAATCGGACCGACTGGAGCCGATTAATTTCTTTTGGGGTCCGGTCTCCCTTAGCTTGCTGCGGTGTAATAGACAAAATCAGTTGATTGGTACGCCGCGGCTTGCCGCGGGGCAGTTCATTGTTTTGTCAATAACTCCTCGAAGCGTTGCCATTTTCGGTGTATTTTTCGTTTCGCCATCCAGTTGACATAATTGCATATGGGGATGAAATCAGAATTCCCGATGTTGTCAATAATCACCAGAAAGCCTCCTGATTCATTGGTCTTTTTGAAGACAATATTTTGAGGTTTGAGGGATATGGTCACGATGTTCCATTTTAGCAGATATCGTTTTAACTCACGTAGCGCGTGGCATAAATATCGGTCGTTACGACCGATTTTTTTATCGGTGGAAAAATAATGCACCAGAGTTTTGGAAACCTCTCTGTTGTAGTCTCGGATCAGTTCAAAAACGGCGCCCTCTCCCAGGTTGGTTTCAACGTTGCCATAGAATCTGGCCAACCTTTCCCAGGCGATATTGCGTTTTGCAAGTAAACGGTAATATGATTGTTCACGTAGCGTCTCTTTGTGATCGCCGGCAACAACAATCTTAATGCACTTGTTTTCATCCTCGGGATGAAAATAGCATTCCCGACGCAAGCCTCTTCCGATCAGGGCGGATGATTCAAGTTTAAGCATGGGATCCAATTTTTTCAAAATGGTTTATCAGACATATATTGACAACATCAAATATCTGGCCCCTTGCAGCTGGACAACATTTTCGATGATAAAGGGCCATCCATTGAGTTTCCCTATATCCGCTATGGGGATTTGACCATCAGCGCATAGCGGTGGCCCGAACCCAAAATAGACAACCGGGGACAGGCTGCGAGCGTTGCACCGTGCTGAGCTGCAATTGAAGAAACCTGGGACAAGGTCATCGTTAGTTTCGGTCTTGATTGTCGCAGTCGGCGCAGGCGGTTTTTGATTGAATGAAAATCAAAAAAGGTCATAACCACATACCGCCTGGCTACACGTAGCAGCTCTGCGAGCAAATCTTCTCTTTGCTGGTAGGTCGGCAGATGATGAGATAATCTGATACATATCGCAGCATCCACACTGTTGTTTTGAAACGGTATGTGAAACGCAGATGCCGTCATCCATACCTGGGGGATATTGAGTTTTTCTTTGGTGATACCGTATAAAATCTGTCCCAGACCAACATCCGCTTGAATCAACAAGTCCGTTGCGGGGACCAGCTGAGGGCTGATGCGGCCGCCGCCGCAAGGGATCTCCAGCATTGTCTCACAATGCTTTTGGCTTCCCAGCAGGTGCTTAAGGATTTGATATTCCCGTTTGGTGCTCAATCGCTTCAGAGGCTTTCGATCATATTTCAGATTATAATTTTTGGCTTTTTCGAAATCCTCGTATCGTTGTTCATAATTATTTTTTGATGTCTGAGCGACATCTTTTAAGGTAGTTTCGTCGTTTTCATATACAGCAAATTGGGGTATGTTTTCATGGATAGGGTATACCTGTTTACAATTTAGACAGGTGACAGCATGGGCATCGATACGGAGCCCCCCGCGGCAGCCAGGACATACGAGAATATTTTGGATTGGCTCTAAACTATTCATTGATTGTTACTTGCAATATCTGCTAAGTTGTAGATGGGTGAGTACTGCATAGAAAAATACTTTTATCTTCAGGACATTCTTGATTCGTTTATGCTTGCGACTATATGATCGGTAACGCCCGGCCTCCTGGTAAAATTTTTCAATGGTCCCTTTTTCAAGACCGTATTGAGCAAGATATGGCTGACAGTAACCTGCGCTTAAATGACTTTCGATGGATCTCACCAGCTTGATAAGATCGAACCAGGCAATCTGTTTGCCTATTATCGAGCCTGGTAACAACCAGCCACGGGCAAAATCAATACTAAAAAATTTCAATTGGGCATTGGCCATCGGATCGATCAGGATATTCTTAGTGCTTAAGGCGCCGTGATAAACGCCGCAGCGATGCATATCGTGAACCATTTGAAATAAAGGGCCCAGGTCGATGTTTTTATCAGTTGACCTCTCTGATAGCAAAACGGTCTTCAAGGTTGTGGCGTTTGGAATTTGACGGGTGTAAAGGATCTCGTAAAAACCATATGTTTTGCAATAACCAAAGGTCCAAAAAAGCGGTAAGGTGCATGCAAGCCCGCAGCTTTCCAAATGTTTGAGAATTCTGAACTCGCGCTTGACCCTAAAATTCAGGATTAATTCGCGTATGAAATTTACAATGCCCCGCCGATAATACATCTTCACAACCGCTGAAGTTCCGTTTGCCAGTTGCTCGGTCCAGATTAAGGATTTTGCTTCGGCTTTGATAATGTTGTCAGCATCCATTTTATATGGCCAGACAGGAACTCCAGACCCTACCGGCATTTTTAGCTTCTGCGTCATGGTTTATTGATAAGAGGCCTGGTTATTTTTTATTACCCAGGGAATTATAGCAGGCAATGATCTTTTTTACATACCTTTCAGGATTGAGAACGTTAAGCGCATACTGACGGGCGGCATGGGAACATTGTTGCCGAAATTTCGGGTCATTTGCCATGGTGAGCATTCCGCGGACAAGTTCAGCCGTCCCGTCTTCAACCAGAAGTCCCGTTTTTCCATCCTCGATAAGCTCGGGCAAAATTCCCGTTCTGGATGCAATTACCGGTTTGCCGCAGGCAAAGGCTTCTCTGACCGCCCGACAAGACCCGTCACTGCCGGGGGTCACAAAGACCTTAAAATCGAAAAGATTAACGACCTCACCGTAGTCATCTTGGCGATATCCCGCAAAAATCACATTATTTTCCAGTCCCCGCTGTATCACCGGCTGACGGGCCAGGCTGTCAATATGGGTGCCGCGGCCCACAATCAGAAATTTGAAGCGCGGTATCTCCTTGACGACCTGTTCAACGGCGTTTAACAACATATCAAATTTTCTATGCTTTTGAACGCGAGCCACAATGCCGGCCACCGGCTCATGGATCCCGAGACCAAACTCCGTGAGTAGTTTTTCGTTTTTAGGCCGGGGGCAAAAGTGGCGCCCATCAACGGGAATGTCCACATGTTCGATCGGTCTATCGGGTAAAATTTCAGAGAGATGTGCCTGGACTGCCAGGGAAGCTGTCAAAATCCTTGCGGTTCGGCCAAATGCAAACCGCTGTCTGGCATTTAGCGGAGTGGGAGCACCGTCATAACAGGTCCTGATCAGGCGATCCCCAAAGCCGCCCAACACAGCTGTCAGAGTATCGTTGTCCTGATGGCAGTGAATTAAATCGATCCGGTTGTGTAGCACACATTTTTTTAAGGAAATGAGATCCGGTAATATTTTCCAGCTAAGATGCTTGTTGAGATACAACCCGTCAACACAGGGAAGCTCACGCTCAACGGCCTTACGGTAAAGTTGGTTTTTTAGGCCCGGGCGGCGCGCACAGGCAAAATATATGTTCATCTTTTTAAAGGCTTTCAGCCAGGATGCCAAATTCAGAGCATGATCCGCCGGCCCGGTCCACTTGAAATTACTGTAAAGGTGCAAAATTCTTTTCACGGTCATCCTAATAGCGCTTTTAGATGCTTCCAGGGTTATAGAACGCAACAAGTTTTAGAACCGCTTTTTTTAGCAGAAGACAAAATTTTACCGGTATGTGTTTCTGAATGACTGGTTGCTTTGGGCCGAATTCCTCAAGGGCTATTTTTCAATATTTTCCAAACAGGTACTGATCCGGCGGCAGGCCTGTTCAGTGCCGCCCCTGCGGGCGTGAATTAACTGACGGGCTGCATTCATGACATCTTTACGGGAAAGTGAGCTGACCAGATCCTCTAAGAGCAAATCCGCAACCTGTTTCCAATTTTCTGCCACCTTGAGGAGACCGGCATCAACGATCTCTCTGCCCACCCAGGCAAAGTTATCCCACGAGGGCCCGATAATTGGAACAACCCCGTTGACCAAAGCTTCCAGGAAATTTTGACCGCCCAGGGGCGCCAGGCTGCCGCCTACAAATGCCGCTTGGGCAAGTCCATAGGCGGCTGATAATTCCCCAAACGTGTCCCAGAGAATAAC
>JASFSK010000115.1:0-10172 GCA_050114455.1 Desulfobacterales bacterium
AATCTTCCTTGACAAACAGGTCTGGTCTGGTCAGACTATACAAGGAGATTGCCCACATGTATATTACCAATATTACAGAAGCAAAGGCTCACTTTTCAGCCCTTATTGAAAAAGTGCTTGCCGGAGAGGAAATTATTATTGGCAAATCCGGCAAACCCGTCGCCAAACTAATCCGCTACGAACGCCGTGAGCAATCCCGCCAACCCGGTGCGTTAAAAGGTAAGATCAAAATAGCGGATAATTTTGACGAACTGCCTGAGGATATTGCCAAAGCTTTTGGAATTAGGACAGATTGAACATATTACTGGATACCCATATACTCTTATGGTGGTTGGATGACAGTCCTGTTTTGTCTGATCTAGCCAGAAGGTCCATTTCTAATGGCAGCAACCTGATCTTCGTTAGCGCAGCTGTTATTTGGGAAATCCGAATAAAGGAGAGCTTGGGCAAGCTGGATATTCCCCCGGATTTTAGAGAAGTCTTGGAAAATCAGCCATTTGAATTTCTAACAATCACCGTTGAACACGCACACGCCGTCAGCAGCCTGCCGTCTATACACCGCGACCCTTTTGATCGGATGCTGATCGCTCAGGCTAAAACAGAGGGGTTTACAATTCTCACCCGCGATAAATTGTTCAGAGAATATAAGGTAGCCCTAATCCAGGCTTAAGATCAATTATCATTCGTCAATCTTCATTCGTCATTCCAAGTAGTTTCATACAAGGAACTAACCATGAAACCATCATATCCCAACCCTGAAAACGAAAATTCCGCCGAGACGACCATGTCGACAAACTTCATCAAACATATCATTGAAGAAGACATTAAAGCCGGCAAAAACGACGGCAAAGTGATCACCCGTTTTCCGCCGGAACCCAATGGCTACCTGCACATCGGACATGCCAAGTCGATCTGCCTGAACTTTGGACTGGCTGCCGAATACAATGGAATCTGCAACCTGCGCTATGACGACACTGATCCGAGCAAAGAATCCATTGAGTATGTCGATTCGATCAAGCGTGACGTTCGCTGGTTGGGATTCGACTGGCAGGATCGTGAGTATTACGCCTCCAATTATTTTGAGCAGCTTTATGAATATGCCGTTCAGCTGATCAAGGCCGGCAACGCGTATGTGGATAGTCTGAGCGCCGAAGAAATCCGGGAGTACCGTGGGACACTAACCCAGCCGGGCGAAAACAGCCCCTTTCGCGATCGAACAGTTGAAGAAAACCTTGATCTGTTCAAACGGATGCGGGAAGGCGAATTCAAAGACGGAGAGCATGTCCTGCGGGCTAAAATCGATATGGCCTCCCCCAATGTGATCATGCGCGACCCAACCCTATATCGCATCAGACATGTTAGCCATTATCGTACCGGAGACACCTGGTGCATCTATCCGATGTACGACTTTACACACTGTCTTTCTGACTCCATTGAAGGGATCACGCACTCAAACTGCACCCTGGAATTTGAATCCAATCGAGAGCTCTATGATTGGGTGTTGGACCATCTGGATGTTGACTGCCACCCTCAACAGATCGAGTTTGCCCGCTTGAATTTGAGTTATACCGTCCTGAGCAAGCGAAAGCTCATTAAACTGGTTGAAGACGGCCATGTTTCCGGCTGGGATGATCCACGCATGCCGACGATTTCCGGTCTGCGTCGGCGGGGATACAACCCCAAAGCCATACGGAGCTTCTGCGACCGCATCGGTGTGGCCAAAGCGGACAGCATGGTTGACATGGCCCTGCTCGAGTACTGCGTCCGGGAAGATTTGAACAAAATTGCGCCCCGGGTGATGGGGGTATTGCGTCCGTTGAAAGTCGTTATCGACAATTTCCCTGATGATGAAATCGATGAGCTGGAAGCCGTTAACAACCCGGAAGATCCGGCCATGGGAACCCGCAGCGTACCGTTCTCGCGGGAATTGTACATAGAGCGGGAGGACTTTATGGAGGACCCACCCAAAAAGTTCTTCCGTCTCGCTCCCGGTCGGGAAGTACGCCTGCGATACGCCTATTTCATCACCTGCGTGGATGTCGTCAAAGATCCAGCTACAGGTGAAATCACCGAAATTCACTGTACCTACGATCCGGCCACCCGGGGGGGAGACGCACCCGACGGCCGCAAGGTGAAAGGCACATTACATTGGGTGTCGACCAAACATGCAATAACCGCCCAGGTTCGGCTGTATGATCATTTATTCACCAAAGAAAATCCGAATGAAATCGAAGAAGGCAAGGATTTTACTGCCTATTTAAATCCGGTCTCCATGGAAATATTGAGCGATTGCCAGCTTGAACCTTCACTGGCCGGGGCAAAGCCATCAAATTTATATCAATTTGAACGGCTGGGGTATTTTTGCGTGGATGCCAAAGACGCATCCCCGGAGGCTTTGGTATTTAATCGGACCGTAACCCTGCGAGATACGTGGGCCAAAATACTGAAAGCGCAAAAAAAGAAGGGGACTTAAAAAAACTAAGAGGGAAATCGCCAACGCTCTAAGCAATACTAAACAGCTTAACCGGATAGATCGAAAAAACAAATTACAAGTACCAAATGGCAAATAAGTTTCAAATTACAATATTGATGGTTTTGTAAAAAGTCTTGAATCCTCATTTAACGTCATTCCCGCGAAGGCGGGAATCCAGTATTTTCAAGTAGTTCTGGATGCCTGCCTTCGCAGAGCCGGCCCCTGCGGAGGCAGGGGCATGACGGAAGATCCGACATTTTACGAGCTTGTCAATGTTCAAATCTTAAATAATATCAAGCGCCAATTGTTTGGTATTTTGAATTTAGGTCTTTGTGATTTGTTTGATATTTGTAATTTGTTATTTGAAATTTTTTACCTGCTGAAACCTCATTTTCCTTATTACAGCATGCTGTCAGATAAAACTCGATAATGACCTAAACTGACCTTCTCAAATACCACCGATACACATCCCGGATTCCTTCCTCGAGACAAATCTTGGCTTGCCAGCCTTTTTTAGATAATCTTGACACATCCAGCAATTTTCGGGGGGTTCCGTCCGGTTTGCTTGAATCCCAGCTTATAGATCCTTTATAACCGACAACATCGGAAATCATTTCTGCCAGTTCGCGAATGGTTTGATCCCTGCCCCAGCCGATGTTGATAGGCTCCGATTCATCGTAGTGATTCATCAGATATAAACAGGCATCGGCCAGATCATCCACGTGCAGAAACTCGCGCCGGGGTGAGCCGGTGCCCCAGAGGATAACAGAGGGCTGATTGGCTGATGGGTCGACCGGTTGATCGGTGAGGGGATTCAGGCCGATAGCTGTTTTGATGTCATCAGGGATAGGTCCCCAGTCAGCTTCGTCTTTTTGGATTTCTTTCCAGTTCCCTGCCTCGGCCAATTTCGCCAGATGAAATTTTCGAATCAGCGCCGGCAGTACATGAGAGGTTTCCAAATCGAAATTATCGTTGGGACCGTATAAATTGTTGGGCATCACACTGACAAAGCGGGTATGGTATTGGCGGTTGTAGGATTGGCACATTTTAATGCCGGTAATTTTAGCGATGGCGTAAGGTTCGTTGGTGGGCTCGAGATAATCTGAAAGCAGGTATTCTTCTTTTATGGGCTGGGGACAAAGTTTGGGATAAATACAGGAGCTGCCCAAAAACAGCAGCTTTTTAGCCTGGTTAACATAGGCAGCATGGATAATATTGGTCTGGATCGCGATGTTTTCATAGATAAATTGGGCCGGATAGATGTTATTGCCCCAGATTCCGGCAACTTTGGCGGCAGCTAGGAATACATATTCCGGCTTTTCGCGCTCAAAAAAAGCCTCCACCGGGTCCTGCCGAATTAAATCGAGCTCCCCATGAGACCGGGTAATAATATTGGCGTACCCTTTGGTTTTCAACTTACGCACGATCGCGGACCCCACCAGACCCCGATGCCCGGCAACATAGATTTTTGATGTTTTATTCATTTGCATTCCCTCTCAACGCTTGACCACAAACCACGGATTCAATAGATTCTCCTTGTTGTAGTTTAATGGATCGTCGGTATTGTATTGCAAAACTTTACATCCGGCACTTTCGGCGATGGCCTGCCCTGCGGCGGTATCCCATTCCATGGTCGGCCCTGTTCGAGGGTAGATATCGGCTTTGCCCTCTGCAACCAGACACAATTTTAGAGAACTTCCGGCCGAAATAAATTCTACTTCACGGTGCTCCTGCCGTTTTTCTTCGACAAAGGCTTCCAGTTCAGGCGACCCGTGGGAACGGCTGCCAATGATGGTGAAGGGACGGTCGGATGTGCCAAGGATGGGTAGTTTGGCTGATCGGACAATCAGGTTGTCAAACGCTTCTTCTGTTTGATCGCTATCAAGCCCGATGGTTTGATTAGAAAGAAATTCAATCAAATCCGCTCTCACCTGTTGAATGCTTTGCCCGGAATCGATTTTGTATGATCCTTGAACGTCTAAAGCAAAATAAAGGACGTCTTTGTCCGGCACAAAAATGACGCCCCCGACCGGCTTTCGATCACAAATCAGCGCGATATTAACCGTAAATTCGCCATTTTTTTTGATAAATTCCTTGGTGCCGTCCAGTGGATCGATCAACCAGTAAATCTCCCATCCTTTTCGTTCTGCAAATGGAATGTTCTTTCCTTCTTCGCTTAGAATTGGGATACCCGACGCTTCAAGATATTTGGCGATGATTTCATGGGAGCGTTTATCTGCCAAAGTAAGAGGGGATTTGTCATCTTTTTTTTCTATTTTGAAATCGGAGGATCGATAGACCTCCAATATGGCACGGCCAGCTTCAATCGCCGCAACAATAGCTTTCAGGATATATAATTTGTCGGTCATCAATCTCTCCTATACATATTCAAATGTGGAAAAATGCGAGAAAGAATCATGGGCGATAGTGTCTTTTGCCTACTATTTTCTAACCCCTTCGTCTGATTCCCGCCATCTGTCCTCTGTCCCCCGGCTTCCGTCATCTGTTATCTGAACCCTACAGCACAACCCCCACATACCCCACAAAACTGTCTCCCGGTGATTTGTCATAGGAGGTGGCATATGCAAGCTCGTCGGCCTGATCCGCTCCCAGATGTTTGGCGGTTTCTATGGCGGTGGCGGCGGCCCCGGCGCAGCAGGCATTCTGACGCGCGCCGGCCTCGACAATCATATCTTCAGGTTTCAAAGCCAGTATGGCATCAATAAATCTGCGATCATTTTCGTTTCGCACCCAATCCACGGCCTTGGTCCCTTTGCCTTTACTGGTAAAGCCGTAGTTGGAGCCATAATGCGTCAGATCGGTGGATCCGATTACCTTTGTGCGCAGTCCCAATTGTTTTGAAATTATAACAACCGCACGACCGATTTCCAAACTATCTATATGTGGCGGCACACCGATACCAACGATTTTGGCGTCATTAAAAAAATATTTGATGAATGGGAGTTGCAGTTCAATGGTGTTGTCCTGGGTGAAACGGTTTGGGGTCTCGATTGTAAAATTAAATTCATTAGCTAGGTCAGCGGCCAGCGTTTCTTCAACTTCAAGCTCGCCAAAAGGAGTCTCCCACGCACCTTCGGTCATGATATAATTTGGAGAACTGGGGTGAAGGTGCATACCAAACACCACCAAAACATCGATGGTATCCTGCCCTTTCAGGCAATTGATCACATTGCAGGCAATACTGCCTGAAAAATACCAACCGGCATGGGGCACAATGCCGCCAACTAGATGTCGATTCGGCGGATTGAGACCTTTGCCCTCCTCTAAGAAGCATTTGATTTCCCTCTCACATTCTGAGGCGCTGGAGGGATACCAGCTTCCTGCAAATACAGCCTTTCTGACACTTGCGGAGTTCATGATTTTCCTCCTTGTACATTTGGTTAGAATGGTTTCGACCGTTTGGATTGGGTTGATTGATCAGTTGGTTTGGTTGAATAGTTGATTGGGAAGAAAAAAGAGATGATACCTTTAGTATGCGCAAGCTTTCGGCACATGTCTTCGCAGCTCCATAGCTTCAACACCATTTTATAAGCACCAGGCTCCATGCCATTTTGCCCCCCGCCTCAATCGAAGCGCCCCAACGAATGAGGTCCTTTTTTTGCCCTAGCTGCCTATAATATACACAACCAAATGGAGGTTGTCCATGCCGGGGTATGCATACCTTGACAGCTTGGCATTTATCATTATTGTTAAATTCGAGTTTTATTGTTAAATATCGGTGATAAAATAAAATTTTAATTATGTTAACCGGATTTTACAACGATGCTCGATTGGATGGTATTTGAAAAAACACTGAACCGTCATTTCAAAATCTGACACCTACAGGAGGATGATATGTGGGAATATACAGACAAAGTGAAAGATCACTTTCTTAATCCGCGTAACGTTGGTGTGATCGACGATGCAGATGGCGTCGGCGAGGTTGGATCTCTGTCGTGTGGCGATGCCCTGACTTTTTATTTTAAGCTGGACGAAAACGGCAAAATAAAAGATGCTAAATTTCAAACCTTTGGCTGCGCCAGCGCAATTGCATCATCCTCCGCCCTGACCGAAATGGTAAAAGGTCTCACCCTGGAAGAAGCCAAGAACATAACCAATGAAGATATTGCCGAATATCTTGGCGGTTTGCCCAAAGAAAAGATGCACTGCTCGGTCATGGGCAGGGATGCCCTCGAAAAGGCCATCACTTGCCATCTCGGTCAACCAGAAAAACAAGTTGATGGTGAAATCGTGTGCGAATGCTTTGGGGTGACCGATCGTGAGATTGAACGGGTGGTCAAAGAAAATCATCTTTCCACCATTGCGGAGGTCACCGACTACGTCAAGGCCGGCGGGGGATGCGGAAATTGCCATGATAGCATCCAGGAAATCATCGACACGATTTTGGGAACCGAACGTCCGGTTAAGAAAAAGGCTCCGGTGTTAACCAATTTGCAAAAAATGAAGTTAATCGAAGAAAGCATTGAGCGGGAAATCAATCCAAACCTGAAAAAAGATGCCGGCAGGCTGGAGTTGATCGATGTCGACGGCAACCGGGTCATGGTGAGATTTGGCGGTAGCTGTGCTTCCTGTGTCAAGTCCCCGATCACACTCAAACATTACGTGGAAAGCAGGCTGAGAGAGCTGGTAACCCCAGAACTCGAGGTCGAGGAGGTGCAGTAATGAATGTCATCTACCTGGACAACAACGCCACCACCAAAGTAGACCCGGAGGTGGTAGACACTATGCTCCCTTTTTTAGCGGAGAACTATGGGAACCCGTCTAGCATGCATTCGTTTGGCGGTAATGTGGCAGCACACATCAAACAAGCGCGGGAAAACGTCGCCAACCTGATCGGAGCCGCGGCGGATGAAATTGTATTCAACAGTTGTGGCACGGAAAGTGACAGTACCGCTGTTCTGGCCGCGATTGAATCCAATCCCGGTAAGAAACATATCATTACTTCCAGAGTCGAGCATCCAGCCATCAAAAACCTTTATGAAACCCTTTCAAAAAAGGGTTACCGCGTGACCTTCGTACCGGTCGACAATCAGGGAAATCTGGATCTGGATTATCTTTATAAAAATCTGAGCGATGACACCGCTGTCGTCAGCCTGATGTGGGCGAACAATGAAACCGGAGTTATATTTCCCATCGAGGAGATATCACAGAATGTCAAAAACCGGGGGATTGTATTTCACACCGATGCCGTTCAGGCTGTCGGGAAGCTACCGATTGACATCAATAAAACCGGAGTAGACCTTCTGTCCTTGTCCGGTCACAAGCTGCATGCCCCCAAAGGCATCGGTGCCTTGTATATTCGCAAAGGTACGAAATTTTCACCTTTTATGATCGGTGGACATCAGGAAAAAGGCCGTCGGGGCGGTACCGAAAATGTAGCCTCCATAATCGCTTTAGGCAAGGCAGCCGAACTGGCGCAGAAGCATTTAGACAACGGCGAATATGATCGTATCGGGCAGCTGCGAGACAAACTTGAAACCGCTTTGTTGGAAAAAATACCCCATTCGATGGTCAATGGCGATCGCCGACATCGCCTGCTGAATACCACCAGCATCGCTTTTGAATACGTGGAAGGTGAAGCCATCCTGTTAATGATGAACGAGTATGGTATCTGTGCATCCTCAGGTTCAGCCTGCACCTCCGGCTCACTCGAGCCGTCTCATGTACTGCGTGCCATGGGCGTTCCGTTTACAGCGGCCCACGGTTCCATCCGGTTTAGCCTCAGCCGCTATAACACCGAAGAGGAGATCGATTTCGTTATTGACAAAATGCCGCCCATCATCGAACGGTTGCGCAATATGTCGCCTTTTTGGAAGGAGGCAATGAAGTCTGCTGCGGGGTGAGGCAAGTGGCATAGAGCATGGCGCAAAGAGCATAGGAAAAAAGGGTAAAAAGTTAGATGTGATAAGGTAAAAGCTTAAATTGAAAGCGCTGAAAGCTCACAATTTATTTAGTTGAACATGTTTGTTTCAAATGATCCGAGAAGATCCGGATTTATTCAATGTAGTTGAGAAGCAAAAGACGGTTTCGCTGAATACTACAGCATTGTTTAATTGAAGCGGTACCCATTTTACAGAATCGATCATAACCAACCCATCAATCCCACTAAAAAACAACCATTTAAGTTTATTTTATTTTCACTCAATTTGAGTACTCAGGCTCTTTTTGACTCATATCGAATTTGTCATTCATATCGCTCGGTCTTCTTCTCATATCAAAATTTTATCCATTTTTAGACTTGACCTAGTCAAAGACCTGGTCTATATTTAAAATCATAATCTGGGAGGAACTCATCATGTCAGTTCAAGTGAACATATATGAAGCAAAATCGAAATTCTCTAAATTGATCAATCAAGCAATCGCCGGAGAAGAAATCATTATAGCCAAATCAGGAAAGCCGGTTGCCAAACTTGTGCCCTTTAAAAAACCGATACGGAGCCGCAAATCTGGATCGGCAAAGGGCAAAATATTCATTACTGATGATTTCGATGCGCCACTGCCGGATGAAATTTTGGAGGAATTTTATAAATGAAGTATCTGCTGGATACGCACGCGTTCTTGTGGTTCGTCACCGATGACAATAAATTGTCATCAAAAGCGAAATCAATAATTCAAAACAGCAACAACGAAGTTTATTTTAGTGCGGCGAGCGCCTGGGAGATGTCAATAAAAACAAAATTAGGCAGACTAAGGCTTGGTGGAACTCTGGAATCGTTTATTATTGAACAACTGACCGTAAATAGATTGAGTCCACTGGCAATTACAGTTTCTCATTCCCTGTATACAGAAAAATTACCTCAAATTCATAAGGATCCATTTGACAGAATCATGATATCGCAATCGAAAGTAGAGAATATGGCATTGATAACACAGGACAAAGAAATCAGGAAATACAAAGTTTCGACTGTTTGGTAAGGTCACCGTTTAGCTAAGTCCATCGACACGTAAATACGCTAAGGTATTTACGCACTCAGGCATTAGTGCTGCGTACGCAACTATGTTGAGTAAGTCCGCGATTATATGTGACGATAATTGTGAATCAAAGCACTAAACCTTAAGTTTATATGGCTTTCAGCTTTCGAACCTCCCCGCTTTCGGCCTCCCAACTTTTTTTCCTATACCCGATGCTCTTTGCCCTATGCCCTGTGCCCTGTGCCCTATGCCCTGTGCCCTGTGCCCTATGCCCTGTGCCCTGTGCCCTTTACCTTCTCACGGACTTTTCCCTTCAGCCAATCAATCCAAGGTTGAAAGCCTTCCTCGGTTTTGGCTGATAGTTCAAAAATCGGCATGCCCGGGTGAACTTGATGGATATAATCAATGGCCATTTGCTTGTCATAATCCAGGTAAGGCAGCAAATCGACTTTGTTCAGCAGTGCCACTTCGCACTCTCTGAACATCAGCGGATATTTGGCCGGCTTGTCTTCACCTTCCGTGACACTCAAAACCACCGCCCGGGCGTCTTCGCCGATGTCAAATTCAGCCGGACAGACCAGGTTGCCGACATTCTCGACCACTAGTAAATCGATCTCATCCAGATTCAGCCCTCCCACAGCCTTTTCGATCACATGGGCTGCCAGATGGCAATCTCCACCAAATTCATCGGTATTGACCTGCACCACCGGAACGCCGGTAACGGCTAGCCGATCGGCATCATTGGTTGTGCAGATGTCACCGACGA
>JASFSK010000116.1:0-10162 GCA_050114455.1 Desulfobacterales bacterium
GGGGCTGATATGGGAAAAACGCTGTTTGAGAAAATCTGGACGAAGCATGTGGTGCGTGAGCTTGACGATGGTACCTCACTGATATACGTCGATCGTCATCTCGTACACGAGGTCACCAGTCCCCAGGCATTTGAGGGCATGAGGCTTGCCGGGCGAACCATGCGGGCGCCCGAACTTGCCTTCGCAACCAAGGATCACAATGTTCCCACCACCGAAGACCGTCTGGATATCAAGGATCCGATCTCAAAAGCTCAGGTGGTGGCATTGAAAAAAAACTGCGAAGAAGCCGGCATCGCGCTTTTCGGGATGGGACATAAACACCAGGGAATCGTCCATATCATCGGGCCGGAACTTGGGATCACCCTCCCCGGACTCACAATCGTCTGCGGAGACTCTCACACCTCGACGCACGGCGCTTTCGGTGCCCTGGCTTTTGGAATAGGGACTTCCGAAGTAGAGCATGTTCTGGTGACTCAGACATTGTTGCAGCGAAAGCCCAGCACGTATCGGGTGGAGTTCACCGGGCACCTCGGACCCCATGTATTTTCCAAGGACATGGTGCTGAAAATGATCGGCACTCTTGGCACGGCCGGGGGTTCCGGGCATGTGCTGGAGTACTGCGGCGAGGCCGTAGACGCACTTTCCATGGAAGCCCGTATGACCATCTGCAACATGAGCATTGAGGCCGGCGCCCGGGCGGGAATGATTGCACCCGATGATACAACCTATGAGTATATCACCCGCAACAAGCGGCCCTACGTGCCCAAGGGGGCGGAGCTGGAGCGCGCCATGGCATACTGGAAGACCCTTCCAAGTGATCCGGGCGCCGAGTACGATCGGACGCTTACCATCGATGCCGGCCGCATTGCACCGCAAATCACCTGGGGGACCAATCCCGGTATGGTTATCGATATCGACCAGCCCGTACCCGGGCCGGATTCCGCCGAAGGATACAGCCGAAAGGATGTCGAAAGCGCGCTGGTTTACATGGGGCTGACACCCGGCGTCAAAATGACCGATGTTCCGGTGGATGTGGTATTTATCGGCAGCTGCACGAATTCACGTATTGAGGATCTGCGCCAGGCGGCGGCTATCTTGGAGGGCCGAAAAAAGGCCGATCATGTTGAGTTGCTGGTTGTGCCCGGTTCTCATCAGGTTCGTGAGCAGGCTGAAGCAGAAGGGCTGGATAAAATTTACAAGGCCGCCGGAGCCCAATGGCGTTATGCCGGCTGCAGCATGTGTCTGGGGATGAATCCGGATCAGTTGAAGCCCCGTCAACGATCCGCCTCAACTTCTAACCGAAATTTTGAAGGACGGCAAGGCAAGCACGGGCGTACCCACCTGGTAAGCCCGGAGATGGCTGCCGGCGCTGCGGTGGCAGGTAAGTTTGTCGACATGCGAAAATGGCCTCATATCTGAGCAAAGCGAAATTTCAATAACAAAGAGGAAAAACATTGAATCCATTTACTACGCATACCGGCATCGTTGCCACATTGAACCGCGCGAATGTGGACACGGATGCCATCATCCCCAAGCAGTTCTTAAAATCGATAAAGCGAACCGGGTTCGGCCCGAATGCTTTTTTTGACTGGCGCTATACATCGGAGGGTGACCCGGATGCCGATTTCGAACTTCACCATCCAAATTTCGAAGGGCGCTCCATCCTGGTGACCCGCAATAATTTTGGTTGTGGTTCCAGCCGTGAACACGCAGTTTGGGCCCTTGTCCAGGATGGCTACCGGGTGATCATTGCCCCCTGGAAAGAGGTGGACGGAAAACGGCTGCCGGCATTTGCCGACATTTTTAGAATTAACGCCACCAAAAACGGGTTGCTTCTGGTAGAATTGTCGGAAGACGAGGTGCTTGACATCTTTGAGCTAGTTCAAGCGCAAAGCGGCCTGCAGGCCACAGTCGATTTGGTTGAACAGCGGGTCACTTTTCAGGGCGCCACACCGAAGATTTTCAGCTTTGAGATTGAGCCCGGCGCTAAAAAACAACTGGTGGAAGGACTGGATGATATTGACCAGACGCTTCAACATGAAGACGACATCGCCCGGTTTGAAAAAAATTACGATCCATACGGGCCTTGACTCATGCCAGAACTCTACTCGCAGTGATGGATCAGCAATGGTTTATTACTACGATCATAAAACAGCGAAACTGAAAGAAATACGAAATTCGAACTTGTTTCACTTTTCGTACTTCGATATTCGGATTTAAAGACAGTCGGATTTTAGCAAGCCCCATCAAGGGGTAAGTCAAAGCCGGCCCCTTCCGCCGGGCTGAAGGACTTATGGCCTGTCAGCTATATTTGAATTATCACTCGTCGGTCACACACCCTTCTGATGCAGATTTAACATTCTTAATATACTTGTAGAGGGTTCCCCGATTTGCTTTATAAGGCGGCGCCGTCCAGAATTTTCGCCGCATTGCCAGCTTCTCATCACTCACGTCAACCCGGATGGCGTTGTTGGCGGCATCGATGGTGATCTGATCCCCAGGTTCTACCAGCGCAATCGGACCACCAACCTGGGCTTCGGGGGTAATGTGGCCGACGATGAAGCCGTGGGAGCCCCCCGAAAAACGGCCATCGGTCAGAAGAGCGACATCTTTGCCCAGGCCGGCACCCATGATGGCCGATGTGGGTGTCAGCATTTCGGGCATGCCGGGGCCCCCTTTGGGGCCCTCGTAGCGGATGACAATAACATCCCCCTTCTTAATCTGTTGGTCTTCAAGTGCAGCCAGCATCAGCTCTTCAGAATCGAAAACAACCGCCGGGCCAGTAAACGAAATGCCCTCTTTACCTGTAATTTTCCCGACAGCGCCTTCCGGAGCCAGATTACCCTTTAAAATCTGAATGTGTCCGTTTGGATGAACTGGCTCTTTCAAAAAATTAATAATTTCCTGGTCCGAGGTAATGGGCGGAATATTCTTGAGGTTTTCAGCCAGCGTCTTGCCGGTGACCGTCAAACAATCACCATTGAGCATGCCCTCATCGAGTAGATATTTCATCAGGGCAGGGATACCACCGACCCGATCCAGGTCTTCCTGAACATAACTGCCGCTGGGCTTCATATCGGCCAACAGGGGAACCCGATCGCTGATCCGCTGAAAGTCGTCAATGGACAGGGCAACATCCACCGATCGTGCCATGGCGATTAGATGCAGAACGGCGTTGGTGGACCCGCCCAGGGTTGTGATGACCACCATCGCGTTTTCAAAAGCCTGACGGGTCATGATATCCCGCGGTCTGATGTCTTCTTCCAACAATCGTTTGATGGCTGATCCGGCCCTCTTGCATTCTGTGAGTTTCCTGTCGGATTCGGCCGGAATACTGGCACTGTATGGCAGCGACATTCCCATGGCTTCAATGGCCGAAGCCATTGTATTGGCGGTATACATACCACCGCAGGCACCGGCACCCGGACAGCTATTTTTAACAATGGCCCGACGGTGCTGCTCATCGATGGATCCGGCAATATATTCACCGTAGCTTTGAAATGCCGATACGATATCCAATTTTGCATCCCCAAGCCGCCCGGCACGAATAGTGCCGCCATAAACCATCAATGACGGCCGGTTGATACGGCCCATGGCGATTAAACAGCCGGGCATGTTTTTATCACAGCCCGGAAGTGATATATTGGCATCATACCAATGTGCCTGCATCACCGTCTCGATGGAATCGGCAATTATGTCGCGGGATTGAAGTGAGTAGCTCATGCCCTTTGTGCCCATCGATATGCCGTCACTGACGCCGATCGTATTGAAACGCAGCCCCACCAGGCCTGCCGCATCCACGCCTTCTTTGACTTTGGCGGACAACTCGTTTAAATGCATATTGCAGGTGTTGCCTTCAAACCAAACACTGCTGATACCCACCTGGGCTTTTTGCATATCCTCATCGGTTAACCCGACACCATAAAGCATCGCCTGAGACGCCCCTTGTGATTTGACGCCGGTGATACGGGAGCTGTATTTGTTTAACTGTTGAGACATGAGGAGTCCTTTCAAGCCTATCTGGGTAGCGTATCCAAGAACATTAAAAAGACGGCGAGAAAAAACTTATGCTTCCTCGTACCGCAGGCTTGCATTTCAAAAGCCAGTTGACAAGTTCATATTAAGATCAAATTCTCATTGTAAAATAAGCCATAATCTGTTTATTTCAACTTTCATAAATTTTCTTGGAGGATCACGCTATTCTTTTTAAACATAAAATCGGTTCAGTAAGTTTTTACGCTACTGTATTTATGAATCTATGTATTTATGTTTGGCAATCAAAACAATTGGGTAAAGGAATGTGAACATGACTGTAAATGCGCAAATCAAATGGGCCGATGGGATGCAGTTTATTGCCCGTGCGGGCGAGGGCCCTGCAGTGGTTCTGGATAGCAGCGATGGCGGCAGCGGACCCAGTCCGATGGAAATGGTCTTGATAGGCGTCGCCGGCTGTTCGGCCATAGATGTCATTATGATTATGGAAAAAAAACGAGCCCAGGTGACTGATTTTCAGGTCAACATCGCCGGCGAGCGTGCGGAAGAATATCCCCAACGCTACACGGATATCCAAATCGAATATGTCTTGCGGGGAAAAGGCCTCAAGCCCAAAGCGGTGGAGCAAGCCATCGGACTTTCTGAAACCAAGTACTGTGGTGCCATGGCGTCATTGAACGCCAACTTTAAAACAACCTACCGGATTGTGGATGCGTGAGCTTTTCATAGCGTTTTTGTTGCCGGTCTCCATACTTTTTCAATTCCTCTACCAGGGGGTGGCCCTGAGGCAATGCCCTTGAAATGTCCAGCAAATAGTTGTCCAGGTCGCTCAGAAAATTTTTAGCATCGATCAGGTAGGGTTGCCGTTGACCTTCAGTCTCTATGCGCAGGCAGGTGCCATAGATTCCGTAATAGGCATCACTAAAACGGATCAATTTCTCCGCTACCAAAGATCCATAGGTCTGGCAAAGGATTTTCCACAAAGAAAGTTCCGGGTTGTAAGCCGCGGTATTCCACTGATAATCTGCTACCGTCGCGTATTTCAGTTTATATACTTCGCTGTGCGCACTACCGTTTGTGTACATCTCCCGCCCCTGGTTATATCGCTGAAAATCAATTGGCCGGTAAGTATGGTAAGGCTCAAAGAGATTGCACATCCTCACCTTGCCCGGGTAGTGGGCGGTATACCCGCCATAGCGACTGGTTTCAAGATTTCGCGCATACAGCGTGTTGTCCCAGATCATCGGCGGACGGCCAATCAGTGACATGTAGCGAAAGAGATCGGCCATGTCGATGGACAAAGACCTCACGGTCGGCCCTGTCCAGATGACGGCAACCTCCTGGGGGATCTGAAACGCCAGCTCTTTTAAATACAATTCCGCCCTTCCATCACTGCGGTCGATGTGCTCATTGGAATACCACGGCGGACAAAACTCAAAGCGGGTGTGTGGATACTCGGCATCAAGCCATTGCTTGAGTTTATTGATGATATGTGCCTGGGCATTCTGCAGATTAACGAAGCGGTTTTTATCTTCCAACGCATATAGGGAATAGTCAAAAAGGCTCTTGCCGGTGTGTGGCAAATAATCATCGGACAGGAGCATTATGGTGCCTGCGCCGGCTTCCAGTCCGACTTTAAAGATTTCCTGGAGTGTGGTAAAGCTATCCGGATTGCTGTGGGTCCACTGATGTCGAACCCGATCACCGAGACTGGCTGCCGGCTGTCCCATCTTAAAATGGGAATACGGATTCACCATCATGGCCAGGCTCACTGCACCGTTTTCATTTATCCTTTTGCCAGCCGCTATAATGCCCTCGCGATACAGCGGATCGATCTGGTGCCAGCTTTTTCTTGTCCGGTCATAGCCGAAATACACCTTATTCAATTTATACAAACTCATCCGTTCGATATTATCGAGATCCTTTTGCAGCTCTTTGCTGGATTTCCAGTTTTTAAACACATAGGAGCGGCCTAAAAAATCGGGGTAATCGACAACGGTTGCGTCGTGATAGATACATACATTATCATTGAGGAGTTGGACGGCCGTGGCGACTGCATTGAAGCTGCCGATGGGAGTCTCTCCTAATAAAAATACGATCCGGCTGCCATCGATCTGCTGGGTCTTGATGATATATCCCTGTTGTTTTCCGCGGATTTCTTTCAGCGGCACATCGGGCTGAACGCTGCGAAAAATTTCGTTTCTGCCTATACTATAGATCAAGGTTGACTTTGAAATATCCGTGATATTAGGATTTTTGCTTATCACCCGGATCAGCGGTTCTCGGCGACGATCGGCCCCTACAAATTTTTTCAGTACGGACTCAATTTTATTCTGTAGCACTTTTGCAGCCGTGCGCTCAGCGGGTGACGGGTCTCGGGGAAGAATAATTACAGGCAGACAGTGAATTGGCTGACCTGCACGGTAATAGCGTATGTCACCGATCCAGGTGAGACTTTTGGGGGTCGGAATAATCTTCTCTTCTACAGCGAGCTGTCGGCCAAAAAATGGCTTGAAACGCTCCAGAGCAGTAAAGTTCCATTCGGAGTACCGATAATCAACATCGTCCAGCCAGAGGGTTCCGCTGCCTTTTAATCCGAAAAACAGGCGGACAAAGCGGGTCCCGTCCGGGGTATCACCTTCCGAGAATGGATAGTGGTAGGTCCTTCCTCTGACAGTGCCCCAGGGAAAATCGTCAATCCGCCAAAAATTCGAAAAAGCGTAATTTTTATTGGAGTTGTCAATAGGGGATCCGGTATTTGGATTCAAATACCCCGAGTCGAGAGGCTCCTGGTGTTCGTTGAAAAACGAAACTTTGATAACAATCGCATCGTTGAGTTTGGCGCCCAACCGGTATCGATTGCTCACGATGTTTTTTAATCGAAGGGTGCAGGTAAAGTAATAATTGCCGGGAATAACGGGTATAAAATCACTGATAATCCCTTCGGCATCATCCAGTTCCGTTGATCTTTTTCTGTTAATCCTAATACTATGTTTACCCCTGTATACTTCCTGTGATGACCCTTTCCCCGGGTCCAATGTGGCCCAATCCACATTGTTACCCACTTTTTCCCAACCTTTGAGGGAGAAGTCATTTCCCTCCATTCTTGCAGCCATGCTGCCCTTTTCAAACGAAGGATTTGGGACGAGATTGCCCTTCTCGAATTGCGCTAATCGTTTTTCATAGGGTATGGTTAAGGGATCCGAAGCGGACCATCGAGAAGTTCGGTTTGTTTTTAGAATGACCTTTTCGATAGTCGAGCAAGCATTCAATATCAGAATAGAGCATATCAAGGACAAAAATACAGGTTTCAAAGCAGTTAGCTTCATGACTCATTCTATCATAGGACTCAGCCGATATCAAAAATTGTTGGACAATCATTGCAGGGGAAGCGTGTTCGGCTTGAGAACTACGGATGGAGAATAAAGAAAGATTGTTGATGGGTTGGAAGGAGAAAGTGGTGCTTCGTCCCTAAAGTTTCACACAAGTTTGTCATCTATCCGTTCGTATCACTACACGGTCAGATCAAAGGTACAGATCCCGAAGGCATCGATCCTTGCCCTGTTTTGGTTGAAAGACCTAACTGGATTTCAAATTCATAAATCTGGTTGCTCAGAAACTCGGCATCCTCCCGGTCCAGAACACTTAAGTCCACAAATTGGAATTCCAATAAATTTCGAATCGTCAAGCATCGGTTTTCAAAGCGTCCGTTATGGCCAAATCTGTTTTTGAGGCTGACACTTCCATCTTTTTCGACTTTCCACACATCCGTCTTGAAGAGATACTTCATCCGATAGAGATCTAAAAGCGTGTTGTGAAAGCTGACATCATCCAGTATATGTGGCACTTTCAATTGATCCAGAATCGTTTTGAGCCTGCGGACGATCTGTTTGGTGGATTGAAATTTATGATCTCCGATTCTTATTGTACTGGATTCAAGCATTACCATCACTCCCGAGGGGCTTTAGGGTATTTCCCAACTAATGTACCATCGTAACTAGGTTAGAAGAGGCCCCAGAGAAACAAAATCGCATCCCGTGATGCCGTTAGACGAACACTCGAGAAGCCAGCGATTTTTCACAGCAATTCCTCCTGCCTAAATTATTGCCTTGGGAGGCCGCAAAGCCTCCTCCGGTCTCGTCTGCTGTGTTAGGATTCGGTAAAAAACCAGCCTTGTTGTCATTTGATTTGATAATTGATTGACAAGTATGTCTTCCGGAACCCTTCCAACCTAATGTCAATTCTATTGTGCAGATATTATGCCAATTCAACGCCCGGCTATATCGGTCGGAATTTTGTATAGTTACCTTGCCTATGCGCTTGTTCCAATCTCACCGAATATGTAAAGTTTTAACCAAAGTTGTGAAAATTATTTCATCTTGTCCAATTCAAGAGACCCAATTTAATCCCTTTTTCCAATGCATGTAAATTTTCTGCTGTGTTAAAAAGCTTCTCGCACAACTGGCATTTTCTATATTTTACAATTTCGCTGGCATTGAGGCCGATATAAGAGGCCATGTTGGTCAGACCCATGGTTCTGACAAGGTTATATAAAATGGAATTTTCTTTTTTCTTAAACAGTTCATCTATTGAATGATTCTTGCGGTTACCCAGGTAAAAAAAGCCGGTTTCGTTGAAGTGCGCCCCTGCGTCGCAGCAGGCAAACATATCCAGTTCCGGCGAGATATAAGGATTCATCGCGCATTGATAGGGCGGCAAGTCCGTTGACGCCCTTGAACGATTAAATCCTTTTGCCCGTCCTGAATAAATCAGCGGTTCCGGAAAATACTTGACTCTGTGGTCTCGTAGAAATTGCTCGAAAGCATCATCCTGAGCTGAGAAATCCGTTACAAATGAGATAAAATAATCCAAACCATACTTTTTACAACTGGACACGGCGTTAACGATGTTTTGCCGATCAATATTTTTTTGGTGCCACCGGCTACTGCTTATTCTCAGCTGTGATAACCCACTTTGAATCAAACCCGAGACCATTTTATCCGACCGCTGCCGAGTCGCGGCCCAGTAGCCATTGGTTACCACTCTTGAATAGATATCGTGCTTTTTGCAAAGCCGAATAAGAAAATCCAGTTCTTCAGGAAATAGCAATGGCTCCCCGGCTGTAAAGCTGATGCCGGTCACATTAGAGGCGGCCATTTCTTCAATTATGGTCGCGGCCGTATCTAACGGCATTTTGGCCTTCGGAAGCTTTTCGCCGGCGGCCACACAGTGATCACATTTAGCATTGCACTGGGTCGAATAGCCGAATGCGATATGGCGTATGTGATTCATGTTTTTTTCCACCATAGATAAACAAAAAAATGACTGATTGATAAGAAGGCGGTCAGGATAACGAAAACAGCCGTAATGGTCAAGAAGACCGTTTTGTCATTTGGATATACCACAAGGACTCGTGGTGGGTATTAAAAAGTTGACAGGCGGCACCATGAAGGCTATTTGTGAGGCCTTGAAAATAATCTAAATATCCGAATGTTGCACTATTCAGATATCCTACCAATAGTCTATTAGAAATTTTAAAAAGATTACCTAACGGATCGTGTTACCGTAAAACCGTTTTTGAAGCTAAAAAGGAACAGCAGCCATGATCGATTTAAAGGATAAACTGTCACATCTTTCTTTTAACCAAGCCTGCAAATTGTTGGGTACTCAAGGAAAACAACTGATAATGGCCGGCGGGAAATTCGATATCGATATATTTGAGCGGGTAAATCTCAATAACAAACGATTCCGGCTGGATCTTGACAGCGCCAGGGTTGAAATCTCTTTGGACCCCATGAAGCCCAGGCGTTTGAAAATTGGATGCAGCGTCTGCTCCGGTGCCTGCGAACATCAGGGAGCGGCGCTTTCGCTTATTTTGGAGGAAAAGCTCACCCTGGGGCTGTCGGCGCCGCCGCCTGAAAGGGTTCCCATGGAGAGCCTGAGTGAAGCCGATCTCATCAAACAGGCAATTTCCGACCGTAAAGAAAGGGCGCAGAAAGAAAAAATGCGCTTAAAATCCCTGAACCCCAATGAGCTATGGACCGACTACACGATTACCAGCTTTGCCTCCGGTAAAAGCTACCGAATCGCCCTGAGAGGCTGGGTGCCGGGAGCGTCGTTCTGTTCCTGCCCGGATTTTCGAAAAAATACACTCGGAACCTGCAAGCAC
>JASFSK010000117.1:0-10069 GCA_050114455.1 Desulfobacterales bacterium
CCGACAGAAATGTTGAGGTGAATGGCATTTTCGTCCAGGGCTTTGGCCAATTCAGCCGGCGATCGGGTTTCGGTCCCGCCGCGAATGATGCTGCCGGTCAGCAAATCAGCCAGGCCGATCTTGGAATCAACGACATCCACCGAACCGGCCTTGACCATCAGTGTCAAGTCCACCAGTGGCAATTCGGTGTCCGGCATATAGAACACCTTGGCATCAGCAATGTCGATGGTTTCAGCCCGGGGGTATTCAATTTTCCGGGGTTGGCGCTGAAAGGAAAGAGGATGCTTCCATCCAGTCGGCGTCGGGTATCGGGAATGGTTGCTGAAATCGTGAGCGTGTTCCGCCTTGGCAGCCGCACTGCCGGTGATGGAGCGAACTTCCGAGTAACTCTCGGCAGGGCCGTCCGGTGAACCGCCGGGTATGACATAGGCACTGGTTTTATTCTCTGTTACGACATATTTCCTGGCAGCCCGACGGATGTCTTCAGCGCTGACAGCATCCAGTTTCTCAAGGTAGTTCAAGAGATAGCGCCAGCCTATCTGGACCTCAAGGGTGGCAAGGGTCCCGGCCAAACTCTCATTGCTGCGCATCCTGTCGATAAAACCCCTTCGGTTGAGCTTTTTGATTCTTTGAAGCTCATCTTCGGAAACCAGCTCGGTTTTCATTTTTTCCACCTCAGCCAGGAGAAGGGTTTCCAGCCGTTCGCAGGCTTCAAGATAAGCAAGACGTTTTTCTTCCTCACTTGCACCTTTGTTTTTGACAACACCGGGTTCATTGGGCGAGCCGCCCAAAATGATCATCCCGCCGTATCGATTATCCGGGTTATAGGCCCATGCTTCCTGGGCCAGGCCTTGATAAATGATGTCCTGCGTCAGGCGGGCGCTGCGACCAAGGCTTAGAATCATTGTCATGGCGTCAAGGGCGTAAAAATCTTTGGTGTCCATGGCGGCGGCATGAAATCCGATCCGTACAAGTGGCGTACGGGCGCCCTTCAAATATCGCACACTTTTTCGGGGTCCTTGTTGCTTGGGTTCCCGGGTGACCAATTCCGGAGCCCGCTGGCCCGCTGGATAGCGCTGAAAATAAATTTCAGCCAGTTGTCTGGCCTTTTCAAGGGTGACATCACCCACCAGAACCAGTACGGAATTGGAAGGACTGTAATAGGTTCGGTGAAATTCAATCGCGTCCTTGGTGCTGTATTTTTCCATGTCCGACTTCCAGCCGATGGTTGGGTTGCGATAAGGGTGGGCCGTGTAGGCTGCAGCGTTGAGGTCCAGCCAGGCCGCCCCGCCCGGACTGTTGATATAGCGAAACGCCCATTCCCGTTGCACGACTTCTTTTTCGACATAAAACTCGCGCCAGGCCGGCTCATACAGTTGTTCGCTGACAATCGAAAACCACTGTTCCAGCATGTCGGACGGCACGGAAGCGATATATTGGGTCTGGTCTTTGCTGGTGAAAGCATTGACACCGACAGTCCCGTTTTTTCCCAACTGGGATGAAAATGCCTGGGCTACGTAAATTTCCTGAACCTTGAGCCGCAGGTCGTTCATTTCGGCTTGCTTGTTTTTAATCACTTCCAGGTCAGGGTTTCGTTTGTTCTGCTCTGACAAGATGGTTTGATATGCCGCTTCGATTTGATCCTGAAGCTGCTGGTCCATCTTGTAGTCAAGACTGCCAAAATTCTTGGTTCCTTTAAACATCATGTGCTCAAGCAGATGGGCGATGCCAGTTTTGCCGGCCTGCTCAAGAGCCGAGCCTGCTCGGATCGCCAGTCTACAGGCCACCTGAGGGGTAGCCGGACGTTCGACGACCAAAACCTGAAATCCATTGTCAAGCTGAAATGTTTTAACGTCAATATTGAGATCAAATGCCGTTTCCGTTGCACCATAAGCATTTAGGGCGAAAACCAGCATGATGGTCAGTAGTCCAATGATATTACGCACACGCATGGATCATGCCTCCTGTGTTCCTGATTCTTGCTTACAAACATGGCCGCTGGCTGAAGGGCAGCCAGTCCGATTATGAAAGAAACTTTGAAACCTTGAATTAATTGTTATAATTGGCTCGTGTGAGCGGCTTTCCTGCCGCAATTTCAAATGATAAAGCGCCATCATTCGTCAATCTTCAATCTTCATTCGCCATTCCAAATAGTTTTATACGAGCCGCGCCACTGGATAGGCACCAGATTTTCTCAAGTAATAGAAAGAGCCCCCCAATCACACCTTACAAACACGCTTTGCAATCAATTAAGCGAGGTCAAACGCTTGTAAATAGAGAACATACGTCCAAAAATAACAACTTTCAAGACCATTAGAGTGTTTTTTTCTATTTTGATTTAAGAACACTATAGAATTGATTTTTAGTGGTGAGTTGATAAACTATCTGCTTAAAGCTTACAATCACTTTGGGAAATTGGAAAATGACAAGCGCAATTGTAATGGCAGGTTACAACAACAAACGCGAAGTGAAAAAATACAGCCGAATGGTTGCGGAACACTACGGTGAAAAATTCATCGAGACGGGGTACAAGCCGTTGCGTGAATTCCAGTCCACCGAGAACGGCAAGCAGGTAACCAAACCATTAATTCAATATACCCTTGAAAGACTATTTGAAAACGAAGAAATAGACGATATTGTGATTGTCGGTCACCAGATGCTACTTGAGCAGCGACTGGGCAATTTCATTCAAGATTCAAAAAAAAACTGCCGAGTCGTCAACCAGAGTTCGAAAATACCAAGCGAGGTTATTCGGCGCTTCAGCATCAAGCCAAGAAAAGTCAAATACAACTCCATCGCCGGTAATTTAATCAAAGGATATGTTGCCAGCAAGGCCTGTAATGCAGAAAAACATGCCTTGTTTGTGGCAGCGGATTCTCCCCTGACGACCAATGATTTTATCAATCGATTTCTGAAACTGGTTGGGCAATTTGAAAATGATGCCGCCATCGTTATTCCGGCCATCCATGTGGAAGATCAAAAAGACCAGCTTGAAAGACCTGCCTTGCGCCTTCTCAACGACTCACCCTATCAACTCAGGGGGCCAGGTGATGAATATGGTCGCCATGGGTTTCGTCTCTCTTCTCTGATCTCAGCCAATCCCCATCGTTTTGACATAAATACGGCCAACACTGCCTACAATCTTCGAAAATGTTTGAGCCCGAATGTTCAACTAAAACTGTTTAGAATTACGCGTGGCCTCGGTTATCCGAATGTGTACTCCAAGTATTTTCTGAGAAGAGATCTGAGTATCAATGAAACGGCCAATATCGTTTCGGCATTTTTCCACGGCCGGCTGGTTCTAATTCCCATGACGGGGATAGAGGCAACCTATGATTATGACGGGACCGATCACGAGTATCGTACCATCACCAAGATCTTGACATCTGGCGGCTCAAATCAAGCCGGCAGAAAGGTTGTATAAATCCATGTTCGGAATAAATATTTCAGGTATCTCCAATGGACGTTTAAACTGCTGAATGTCTGAGCCTGCCACCTCCTTCTCCAGATAACATTTTGATCATCTTGCCGTCATCTTGCCGCTAACTCCTTGATTTATCGTTAGGTCGATAAAAACTTTGGCTCAAACTCAAACAGGGAGGATAAAACCATGAAACAGCTAGCCAATTATACCAAGTTCTTTGTATTTATTGCAGCGACCGGACTGATAATGGTATCCGGTTTACCAATGGCAACGGCATCCATTAACACTCCGGTACAAATGGTGCCGAAGAGTTTCAGTGTTCTGGCTGATACGGTCAGTCCGGCTGTGGTTCACATTCGGGTTGAAAAGACAGTCAAAGCAAGTGGTTCCACGTTTCAACAGTTCAAGAGTAATCCATTTGGGGTGCCTGACCAGTTTCGGGACTTTTTCGGCCGAAAATTCGACAATCCGCGCCAGCCAGAATTCAAACAGCCCGGTCAGGGTTCCGGTTTCATCATTGACAGCGCTGGTTATATCGTAACCAACAACCATGTTGTTGATAACGCCAACAAAATCAAGGTGATCCTAAGAAACGAAAAAGAGTATGATGCTGAAATTGTCGGGCGGGATCCGGTAACAGACATTGCCCTGATCAAAATTGAGGCCAAGGAAAAACTTCCCACGGTCCCCATGGGAAGCTCGGAAAGCCTCAAAGTAGGGGAGTGGGTTGCGGCCATAGGAAGTCCTTTCGGATTGGAGCATACGGTCACGGCCGGCATCGTCAGCGCCAAAGGTCGTGTGATCGGCTCCGGACCCTACGACGACTTTATTCAGACGGATGCCTCCATTAACCCGGGCAACAGCGGTGGTCCCCTGATCAACATGAGGGGCGAAATTGTGGGTATCAATACCATGATCATCGCAGGTGGCAGTGGAATTGGCTTTGCAATACCCATCGATTTAGCCAAAGATATCGTTTCACAGCTAAAAACGGATGGTGAGGTAACTCGCGGCTGGTTGGGCGTTACCATCCAGGATTTAAAGGGGGACCTGGCGTCCTATTACGGGGTAAAGGAGAAAAGCGGTGTCCTGGTCGCCAGTGTCGTTCCGGGTGACCCTGCAGATCAGGCCGGAATTCAACCCAAAGACATTATAACCAAAGTCGATGGCAAAGAGGTGACCACCAGCAGAGACCTTACCAACCTGGCTGCCAAGCTAGGTGTCGGCGATACCGCCGAAATAACAGTTAGTCGTAAGGGCCAAACAAAAACCTTTGATGTTAAGGTCGGCAGAAGACCATTAACCTTAGCGGCTGCATCCGAAGATCAACGGCCGGAATCTAAAGATGAATTCGGCTTCGAGGTAACCGAACTAACACCGGAGATTGTCAAACGGTTCAATATTGAAGAAACAAAGGGTGTGATTGTGGTCAATGTTGCTCCCGATGGCAAAGCCATGGCAGCGGGTGTTCAACAAGGTGATCTCATCATCGAAATCAATCGTGAAAACGTTTCAACCGTTAAAGATTTCAAGGAATTGATTGATCGCCACAAAAAGGACGGCGGAATAAATCTGCTCGTCAAGCGCATGAATGCCGGCTTGATGGTGATACAGCTGGCATAAAGCTTGGACCAATAGAGCCCTTGATCGAGCAACCAAGCCCGATCAAGGGTGAAAATACCCTGATCAATTCTTACCTTTGGCAACCAAAATTGTCATTTGTAATCAGATTGTTATCAAATGATACCAACAGATGCCCGTCTCTGAAACAAATTTAAGTCGCATCTTAAAGATTTTGCGAGTGATACCGATAAAACGGATAAATCAAAAATCAAAATTTTCTCGGAATCTCGGTTTTTGATCCACTGAATGCTTAACTCATATTTACAACCACTTAACGAATAAACCACTGGGTCTCTGTTATTATTTCGCAAATTGGTGATTTACGAATCTTTACATTATTCTCAAAACGGTTATACTTATATGATTATATTCAACGTTTAAAAAGGCGAATGATAACGATATGCGTTTCCTCCTATACAATATTCGATATGCAGCGGGTATCGGAAAACACTTTCACCTTCCGGTTCCTTATAGCGGCTACTTCAAGAACACAAACGGCAACTTAAAAAAGATCGTGGAGTTTATCAAATCGGTCAACCCGGACATTATCGGATTGATTGAAGTGGACAGCGGGTCTTTTCGCTCGGAAAAAAACAACCAGGCCGAAGGAATCGCCTGGGAATTGCAGCACGATCATGTCTACCAGTCAAAATATCCGGCAAGATCAATGGCTCGAAAAGTGCCGCTGCTGAACAAACAAGGCAATGCCATGCTGACCAACCAGCAAATTATTTCCCAGAAATTTCATTATTTTCGGGAGGGTGTAAAACGGCTTGTCATCGAGTTGGAGCTGTCGGATTTCTCTGTTTTTCTGGTACATCTATCCATAAAATTTCGGCACCGGCACCATCAGCTGCAGGATCTGCATACCATGGTCAACCGCCAAAAAAAACCCGTCATCGTAGCCGGGGATTTCAATGTCTTTTGGGGCGACCGGGAATTGCAATTATTTCTCGCCGCAACGGGGCTGAAAAATGCCAATGGCAATGGTCAGCCATCCCATCCCAGCCGGGCACCGCGCCGGCAGCTAGATTACATTTTCCATAGCCCCGAAATAAAAATCAAGGATTTCCAAATTCCGCCGGTTAAATTCTCCGATCACACTCCCCTTGTGTGTGAATTCGAAATTGAGCAACCTTTGACTCCCCGTCCATTGACACCCCGTCCATCACGGGCCTTAAAATATGCTACGGTTCACTGATCTATACATAAAGACTTAAATCCTTGCGCATACATACACAGCGTTCTCGTCGATTGACCTGAATTTGAATTATAACGCCGTCAATTCAATTGGCAGATGGGCAAGTAATTATGACGCTTTGTATAAAGATATCAACCCTCGTATAACACTGCTAAAATGGTGGCTTTACCGCTCTTGGCGGCGATATGATGCGGGGTTGTGGAAAGATAATAAACACTATCGCCGGGTTCCAACTCAAAGCCGTCCTCTCCTATCCCCATTTCCACGATGCCGTCCAAAACGAATATAAATTCTTCCCCTTCATGGACGGAAATTTCCTTTTCGGGATCTTCCTCAAGCTGGACGATCAGAGCCTCCATATGACGCCCCTTGACGTCAGGGGCCAGGCTTTTGTATATATACACCTGTTTTTGGCCTTTATGGGAGGTGGATCGGGATATGGTTCGACGCTCATTTTTTCGGGTGATCGAATATAGCTTGTCTCCCACACCTGATACCAGTCTGCCAAAGGCGCTGTCCAGGGCTTTCGATAGCTTGATCACGGTTCCAAGTTGGGGCTGAGCTTCATTTTTCTCGAGACTGGACAAAAATTGTAGGTCAAATCCGGTCAGGTTGGAAAGTTCTTCCAGGGACAATCCTTTTTCTTCCCGTATTTTTCTAATCCGCTGACCGATATCTTCCAGGCCTTTTGCCGGTTCGGCCTTGATATCTCCTGTCAGACCTTCAAAAAAATCAACATTCAGGACATGTTTACGGCTCTTTGCTTCCATTTTTTCTCCTCGTCATGCATCACAATAAATATTTTTTAATGAATCGTATTCCTTGATATCTGCTGTTTCCAAATTATCC
This sequence comes from Desulfobacterales bacterium, assembly GCA_050114455.1. GTDB lineage: Bacteria > Desulfobacterota > Desulfobacteria > Desulfobacterales > JAFDCJ01 > JAFDCJ01. The sequence continues at coordinate 7,098 of JASFSK010000117.1, forward strand.
GGGTTATGGTTACAAGCATCTGGCACCGATATGCCGTGCGATAACAATCCGCTGAACCTCCGAGGTGCCTTCACCAATATCCAGCAGCTTTTGATCGCGGTAAAAACGCTCCACATCATATTCTTTCATCAACCCGTACCCACCATGAAGCTGAACCGCATGATTGGCACATCGATACATAAGTTCGGAACAATAAAGTTTCCCCATGGCGGCTTCTTTGGAAAAAGGAAGGTCGTTGTCCCTCAGCCAGCAGGCTTTGTAAAGCAAAAGACGGCCGCATTCGATTTCCATGGCCATGTCCGCCATCTTAAATGCGTTGGCCTGAAATGTTGCGATGGGTCTGCCAAACTGCTCGCGCTCGTTGCTGTATCGAATTGCCATATCAAAGCAACCCTGAGCCCCTCCCAGACCCATGGCCCCAATGGACAGGCGCCCACCGTCGAGCGTCTGCATCATTTGGTGGAATCCCTGTCCCCTGGCCCCCAGGAGATTTTCTTTGGGAACCCGGCAATCTTCAAAATAAAGCTCGCTGGTATTGGATGCCCGCCACATCATCTTGTCATGCATTACTTTGGCGGTATACCCGGGCGTCCCCGCTTCGACGATAATACAGGAAAGCTCCGGGCGGCCATCATCCAGGGCGCCCGTGCGGGCCATGACCGTAACCCCCGTGGTAATATCCGTCGAGGCATTGGTAATAAAGATTTTAGATCCGTTGATAACCCATTCATCACCATCCAGGACGGCGGTGGTGGCACTGTTGGCTGCGTCCGAGCCGGCATTGGCCTCTGTTAAGCCAAAGCCCCAAAGGGCTTCGCCACTGCAAAGCTTGGGCAAATATTTTTTCTTTTGGTCGTCATTGCCGAAATAATAGAGCGGACCGATTCCTAGGGAGTTTTCCGCTGCCACTGTGGCGGCATGAGAACCGTCTACCCTGGCAATTTCTTCCACGGCAATGATGTAGGACAGGTAGTCCATGGCCTGCCCGCCATATTTTTCGGAAACAAAAACACCGAAAAGTCCGAGTTCTGCCATTTTTTGCATGGTTTCGTAGGAAAATTCCTCTTTTTCGTCCAGTTCACGGGCCACCGGCTTGATTTCTTTTTCTGCAAAACTGCGCACCGAATCCCGCAATATTTCGTGATCCGTAGAAAGACTAAAGTCCATACTCGCTCCTTATTTTCTTGGTTGTTTCAGAAAATCCAGTTGGGAGATTTTCTCGCTGAATTGTGCCAGCAGCATGATATATTCCCCTTAGACGGAACCTGAAATAGTCGGCACATATCGAGAGGAAAACCGCTTGCATCAGGTGAATATATTTGACGAAATAATATTACCTGTCATAATGGGGCTTCATTTTAAGAATATGGTCTAATGTTGTCAATGGCAAAACAGATGGCGGACGCCGGAGAGCAGAAGACAGATGGATGATGCCAGCTGTCATCGCTGCCCTGTTTTCCTTCATCTGTTCTCTGTATTCTGACATCTGTCAACTGTAACCCGGGAACGATATGCCGGAACTGCCTGAAGTTCAAACTATTGTCAACGATCTGATTGACGCCAATCTAATCGGAAAGACGATTGAAAAGGCCAGAGTGTTTTGGCCGCGCACCATCGCTGAGCCTGCACCAAAAGTGTTTTGCCGGCGACTGAAAGGTCAAAAATTTTCCAGAATTCATCGCAGGGGAAAATATCTGGTTTTTAAGTTCGACGCTGGTCATACGATGCTGCTGCATCTTCGAATGTCCGGCCGCCTTCATCTGGTTTCGGCCAAGCTCCCCCGAAACAAACATGAGCACGTTATTTTCGGCTTCGAAGGCAGCAGACAACTGCGATTTCACGATACCCGCAAATTCGGCCGCTTACACCTGCTAAAAGATCCCGATCGGATTTTAGGACGTCTTGGTATTGAACCCTTGGCCGCCGAATTTACCGCCAAAATGCTGATTGACGGTTTGAGACATCGCAGACGGATGTTAAAGCCATTGCTTCTGGACCAGGGATTCATTGCCGGGCTCGGCAACATTTATGTCGATGAAGCCCTTTGGCAAGCCAGACTGCATCCCTGCCGTCTTGCGGAATCACTTGAGATCTCGGAAATTAAAGCCCTGCATCGCGCCATTCCCCAAGTTTTAAAAAGAGGGCTGAAAAATCTCGGGACGACCCTGGGTACGGGCAAGGCCAATTTTTATTCGGTTGCCAATCGCACCGGACGCAACAAAGATTTGCTGAATGTGTTTCGTCGGACAGATCTGCCCTGTCCCCGCTGTAAATCAACCATCGAGCGTATCATCGTCGGGCAGCGAAGTACGCATATCTGCAGGAAATGCCAAAATATTTAAATATGCAGCGACACATACCAGAACAAAAACCGCCGGCTGTGGCCCCCGACAAATCACGGGTGAATGTCGACCCTATTTTTTGGGATCAGTTATATCAAAAAAATATCACCCATCTTTGCAACCTGACCCTCTTTGATCCGATTTCACCCGTCAGATTGGGTTTTAACTTTTTGCGGGAAAGGGTCCTGGTAGACATAGAGAATCGTTGTCTGAAACGTCAGACCGAGAGCGGTTGGGAGGTGACCGATGATCCGTTGCTTGAGCTTGCCACCGTCATGTACCTGATCAATGTCACCGAAATTTATCCCATCGGCAAGGATATTGTCGGGATAAAAGATCTCAAAGAGGGTCATTTTTTCCAGGGACCCCATGCACTTCAAACAGACCCGCTGTTAAACCGTTTTGGACATGACTTGGAAGGATTCAGGCAAGCGGCGCAATACCAAAAAGGCGAGGCCCGGGATATGGCCGATGCGGCCTACCGGTTATCGCCGTTTCCACGGATCCATTTATATTACCTGCTGTGGATGGGAGACGAAGAATTTAAGCCCCGCTTAACGGTTCTCATGGATCGCACTATTGAAAAAACGTTGGCCGCCGATGCTATCTGGGCACTGCTAAACCGCGTCT
>JASFSK010000118.1:0-10053 GCA_050114455.1 Desulfobacterales bacterium
CATGTCAATGCCGGTATTGTAGGGCCAGCTGAAGCCCGGCATTGCTCGTGTGAAACTACATAGAAGAGCTTTGTTGATTACGCAAAAAATTCCGAGTTTGTCATGCCGGTCCCGGATCAAGTCCGGGATGACGGATCCGGCATCCAGAATTTTATGAATTTACTGGATTCCGGCCTTCGCCGGAATGACGCTATGATGAAATTTTGATTTTTTAACACATCGTCAAGTTTCTATGTTGATCAGACTGGCCGTTTTTTTGGCCAGCGGCCTCCGCTTATTAGAATTTCCGTTTGTCCTCCGGGGTGAACTTACGGAATAAAAACTCGATGTGTGCCATTTAAGCGACGCAGATCGTATTCTGATATTTGGATCCGGTGAAGCCAAAGTTGAATTGAAAAAAGAAATCGCAAAATCAAAGGAAGTTGCAGGTAAAATTAAACAGATTGAATCGGCAGACAAGATGACCCAAAGGCAGATCGCTGCTAAAGTCAGATCGTTTTTTTAGTCATATCTTTAGTATGCAGTGAAAATGGAGTCTATCAGATACTCTTCCAAATTTCATATCTCTTAGGCTGGGGTTATATTGCGAGGTGAAACATGTTTGAAGATCAAGTGAAAGATCAGCCAAACCCGCTGCGTCTAACTGAATTGATGCAGGCCAATGACAAAGCTCAAATCAAGACTTTTATCGAGCAATCGTCACCGGCTGAAATTACCCGCATGATCACCAGCATTACCAAATCCGACCAAATTCGTTTACTTGAATTGCTCGGTGAGGAGGAATCCGCCCACCTTATCTCAAAAATATCTGATTTAGGCACGGGAAACCTGGTCACGCAGCTTCCGACGCCTCAGGCAGCGTCGATTGTGGAGGAGATGTCCCGGGATCAGCAGGCCCATTTTCTCAGGACGATTGATGATGATGACGCCGAGGCCATTTTGGAAGAGATCAAGCCCCAACAAGCCAATAGAGTCCGACAATTAATGAGCTATGGGGAAGATACAGCCGGTGCACTGATGATTACCGAATACCTGTCCTATGGCGGAAACATGCTGGTCAAAGATGTGTTGGATGATCTGCGTGCCCAGGGTGAAGCCTATTCGGATTACGATATCCAGTATGCCTATGTGGTATCCGATTCAGGCCAACTCATCGGTGTTCTGCGGTTGCGTGATCTTCTGATGGCTCGCCGAAGTAAAACCATTCGCGAGATCATGATCAAAAAGCCCCTGCATGTCAACATCAATGCCTCCCTACGGGATTTGAAAGATTTTTTTAGGCAGTATTCTTTTTTAGGAGTTCCCGTAACCGATGATGAAGGTAAATTGGTCGGTGTTATCCAAAGTTCATCCGTTAGGGAGGCGGCCAACCGGCAGAACAACCAGTTGTTTTTAAAATTTGCCGGTATCGTCGGCGGCGAAGAGTCCAGGAGCATGTCGCTGTTTAAACGATCCTCCCGTCGCCTGTCCTGGCTCAGTATTAATATTGTGCTAAACATCATTGCCGCCAGTGTGATTGCTATCTATCAGGACACTCTGGAGAAGGCGATAGTGCTCGCTGTTTTTCTGCCCATTATATCCGATATGAGCGGCTGCTCCGGCAACCAGGCCGTTGCGGTGAGTATCCGAGAATTGACCCTGGGGTTGGTGCGACCGCGGGAATTGGTGCGGGTGCTGGCCAAGGAATCCGCCATTGGCCTGATCAACGGTATTACATTGGGAATTTTACTTGGAGGTGCGGCCATCCTCTGGAAAGGAAATCCCTACCTCGGTTTGGTGGTGGGGGGCTCTCTGGCGGCCAACACGCTGGTTGCCGTGAGTTTCGGCGGATTAGTGCCGTTGATTTTGAGGGGTATGCGAACCGATCCGGCGCTGGCATCCGGGCCGCTTCTTACCACCGTGACCGATATGTGTGGGTTTTTCTTTGTATTGAGCTTTGCTTCGATATTGCTTCCCAGGTTGGCAGGGTAGTAATGATGATAAAAATCATCAGCGGAAACCCTGAAGTTTGCTTGAGAAAAAAAGGCAACTGTGGGATGAAATCGATGAAGATAGGGGTGAGATATACCAGGTGTTGATCTAGATGGCAAAAGGCGGGGAAGATAAAGGTTTCGCGGAGCAAAAAAAAGTACAAATGAAACGCATTTCGCATATTATGGAAACTGATAACCAAACAGGTTATGATTTCATTGACCTTAATAAAATGGGCTGGTAAGCACTCAAATTTATAGGAATATGCATTAAGGCGCTCGTAATTTATAAAAAGAAAAATCACTCGGACGAAGGATTTTTTCAGTGGACACAACCTTTTTCACAACTTTTCTTATCTGGATTGGGATAATCTTTTGTATATCCCAATCTGCGATGTTTTCCGGTATGAATTTGGCCCTTTTTAGTATCAGTCGACTCAGGTTGGAAGTGGAGGCCGAACTGGGAAATCGTGATGCTGCCAAAATCTTAACCATGCGAAAAGATTCGAACTTTTTGCTGACTACAGTTCTTTGGGGAAATGTTGGAATCAATGTCCTGCTGACATTGCTTTCCAATTCGGTACTGGCTGGAATTTCTGCTTTTTTCTTTTCCACCGTGATCATCACTATCGTCGGTGAAATTATGCCCCAGGCCTATTTTTCACGCCATGCCTTGCGCACGGCCTCAATGCTGGCACCGGTGTTAAAATTTTACCAGATCCTGTTATTTCCGGCTGCCAAGCCTACCGCCAAAATACTGGACGCCTGGCTGGGAGCCGAAGGAATCCAATATTACAGGGAGCACAATCTCAGGGAAGTCATCAAAAAACACATTGAGGCTGATGAGTCCGATGTGGATCGGCTGGAAGGGATCGGTGCATTGAATTTTCTGGCCATTGACGATTTGCTGGCCGTTGATGAGGGGGCGCACATTGATCCGGAAAGTTTGATATCATTGGAATTTCAAAATGAAATGCCTGTCTTTCCATCTTTTGAAGGATCGACCTTGGACCCATTTTTAAAACAGGTAGAAGCCAGCAAAAAAAAGTGGGTTATTCTTATTGATTCGACCGGGGCGCCGCATTTTGCACTGGATTCCGATGCATTTCTGCGGGATGTGTTATTTAAGGGAAAACCAGTAAATCCTTTAAAATACTGCCACCGACCGATAATTGTAGGAAACCCAAGAGAGGTTCTGGGCAACGTCTTATGTCAATTCAAGGAGTGCGCACATTGCATTCGGGACGATATTATAGACCGGGATGTGGTCCTTATATGGGGCCGAAAAGAAAAACGCGTGATCACCGGTGCAGATATTCTGGGTAGGTTATTAAAAGGAATATGATGATATCCGGCAATGTAGCCGGGGAGTCATGATAGATGTGGGAGGATAGCCTCAGGATATCAGATACTGTTACAAAACAGAAATTTTTCTGCGGAAGCGAGAGCGAACCTATGGAAGAACCGATTGCTTTGTTCGAGCGCATAGTTAAATTCTTTAAAGTATTTTCGATTCATATCGTTGGCTCCTGCCGAGATCTGATTCCGATCATCTGTGTCATCGCCGTTTTTCAGTTGCTGGTTTTGCGACAGCCTTTTCCCGAACTGTTTGACATGATCATCGGACTGGTTCTCGTCATCCTCGGCTTGGCCTTTTTCGTTATGGGTTTGGAGATAGGACTTTTTCCCATCGGCGAAGCCATGGCAGAGGCGTTTGCCCGTAAGGGAAGTCTGTTCTGGCTGCTCCTGTTCGGTTTTGGACTCGGATTTTCAACCACCATCGCCGAGCCGGCACTAATCGCGGTAACAAAAGAAGCCGCCGTGGTAGCCGCCAAGGGGAAGTTCATCAGCGCCGATCCCCTTTCCATGAAAGCATACGCCCTGGGGCTGCGCATTACGGTGGCCCTGTCTGTGGGGTTTGCTATTCTGGTGGGCCTCATTAGGATCCTCAAAGGATGGCCCATTCAGTACCTCATTATCGGCGGCTACATCGCTGTCATGATCATTACGGGTTTTGCGCCAAAAGAGATTATCGGTATTGCCTATGATTCGGGGGGCGTAACGACATCAACCGTCACCGTGCCCCTCGTGACGGCTCTGGGAGTGGGTCTGGCGGCCACGATTCGTGGACGCAACCCCCTGGTGGACGGCTTCGGCCTGATTGCATTTGCTTCCCTTTTACCGATGATTTTTGTTATGCTTTACGGCATGGTTTTTTATCGCTGAGATTAGGAAACAAAAATGGATCTGATCACCGCATTTATGAACATCCTTGCCCTGACGGTTAAAGACATTTTGCCGGTTGTGACCCTGCTGTTGTTTTTTCAACTCGTTGTTCTGCGCAGGCCTTTACCGAATTGGAAACGAGTGGCTTTGGGGTTCCTGTTTGTTCTTATCGGGTTGACCCTGTTTTTGGATGGACTGGAAACCGCGCTGTTTCCGATCGGCAAGATCATGGCCAAACAACTGTCGGCTCCGGAATTCGTTTTTGGGACTAAAAACGTCCCCCCGGAGGCGACTTGGTATAAATATTCCTGGGTCTTTGTATTCGGCGCTCTGATCGGATTTGCCACAACGGTGGCCGAGCCGGCGCTCATTGCTGTGAGTTTCAAAGCACAGGAAGTCTCACGCGGAGGATTAAACCAGTGGGGATTACGATTGGCGGTTGCGACCGGCGTGGCGATAGGGATCGGAATCGGCACGTTTCGCATTGTGACCGGAACACCATTGTATCTTTACATTATTGCGGGATACGCGATTGTAATGATCCAGACTGTATTTGCGCCCCGCGAGATTATTCCCCTGGCTTATGATTCAGGGGGAGTCACGACCTCGACAGTGACAGTACCCCTGGTAACTGCTCTGGGTTTGGGGCTGACCGAAACTGTTCCGGGACGTGATCCGGCACTGGACGGATTTGGACTGATTGCTTTTGCAAGCGTTTTCCCCATAATGACGGTGATAGGGTATGCTCAGATTGCGCAATGGATATCACAGCGCAAACTGAGGACCACCAGGGAGGAATGACATGTGTTTCAAGTTAATTATTGTAATGATTAAGACCAACGAAACCGACCAAATTGTGACGGCCGCCAAGGCCGCCGGCGGCACCGGTGCGACTATCATTCCGGCCCGCGGAACAGGAATCCATGAAGCCAAAACTTTCTTCGGCTTGACCCTTGAAGCCCAGACCGACGTCGTCCTCTTTCTTCTGGAAGCAAGCCTGGTGGCACCGGTGATGGAGTCAATCAACCAAGCCGGTCGCTTGAAGGAAGCTGGAACGGGGATTGCATTTGTGATCGATGTAGAAAATGCCGTTGGACTTGAAAGTCAACTAGAGCACTTTAGGCGGGCAGCGGAAAATTATGATTAGACCGCATCCCCACCGTGGGTAACAAATAAATTCGATTTTTGATAAAAACTCCTTTTATTTCTTAAACCAATCCAGCATGGCTTCCCATTTTTTAAAAAATAACTCGGAGGGCTTTTCAGTCTTTTCTTGAAGCTCCGCAACATCCGCTTTGGGAACACCCAATTTTTCGGCATACCGGTACAACAGGTCCCATTGGTTGCGACTCATCGGAAGGGAAGGGGTATGCTTCATTTTTCGAAGGGCTGATTTTAAACTGCTGCCCTTGCCCATGAGATAGGCCGCAACGAAGGTACCTGTTCGGCCGATACCGAAGCGGCAGTGAACCAGAACTTTTTTGCCAGCATTTACACAGTCCACCACCCAGGCCAGGGCCCTTTCCAGATCATCAAGGGCCGGGGCCTCTTCATCCGGGATGGGCACGTGATATACATCAAATAATGATTCGCAGAATTTATGAAAGGCTAATAAAGATCAGAGGCCGACCCCGGGAAATTTCTCTGGGCTTCGCCCTTGGCATCTTTATCGGTATGACGCCCACCATGGGTATTCAAATGCCCATCGCCGTTTTTGTTGCCGCCCTGTTCAAATGGAGCAAAATTTCAGCCGCGTTTGGGGTGTGGATTACCAATCCCTTTACCGCGCCTTTTATCTATGGCATTACATACTTTGTCGGCGCCAAGCTGCTTGGATTGAAGGCGACCTTAATATTGCCGGAAGCGTTCACTTGGAGTATTATCAAAGAAATGCTCAAAAAGGCGCCTGTAATTTTCGGCGCAATGACGTTAGGTGGCATTCTGATTGGAATCCCCTTGGCTGTTCTGAGCTATTATCTGTTGTTTGCGGCCATCAAAAAATATCAGGAAAGTGTCAAAAAGAAAGTGGCTGCCCAGAAAGCCAGACTGGTAGGTACCAAAGAAAAAATAAAACAGAATATCCGCCAAAGACGAATGAAGAATTGATGGATGAAAATTGAGTATTGGTGAATTCGACCACTGCTGCCACCCGGTTGTGATGAGACGTAGAAATGATGGCACGATAAAGAAGGGCAAATCCAAATGACACCATTGCAATACGATATTTTAAGCAATAAACAGTACTGGATGTAGGCTATGGCACACATTACACTATTAGAACTCATAACGGTTACAATATCTCTTTTGGTTGCACTTATTTATCATTTTCATCTGTTTTGCAAAGTCAGAAGATCACCTCTGACAACAGCAATTGGCATCATGAATGACAGCCGTCGCCAATGGGTGGAGAGCGTCATTTTAAAGGAACGTGATATCCTTGCAATTCAAACGATGAGAAACTGGGTCATGGCGGCAACCTTCTTAGCCTCAACTTCTATCCTTATAAGTTTGGGTTTGATCAGCGCAGCGCTGAGGCCTGGCGTTATCAATGAAATAACCACTTCATTGAATTTTATCGGGTCGGTCAATGAAGCACTTTTCACAGTGAAACTTTTGGTTCTTCTGTTCTTATTTTTTATTTCTTTTTTTAACTTCACAATTGCGATTCGCTATTATAATCATGCCGGAGTTACGATAAACATAACGGCAAACAATAAAGAAGGGTTGGAAGCTGAAAAAATTACCCAAACGCTCAATGCCGGCGCATTGCACTATACCATCGGGGTTCGTTGCTTTTACCTGGCCATTCCCACATCCATGTGGCTTTTTGGCCCTCTATGGATGTTGGTAAGTTCGCTAATCCTATTTTTTGTATTATGTCGTCTTGATTGTTCAACCTGAAACTGCGGTTTTTGATAAAATATCGGACTATTTCTATGAAGCTTATTTTCAGTGAACTCATTCATTTACTAACTAAAAAACAGGAACGCAACATTTGGAGTTTAGTAAAATTTTTCCTCGCTCTGATTGCAATGGTTACCGTTTACAGCATCCTGTTTCATTTCCTGATGATTTTTGAAAACAGGGAATTTAGCTGGATCACTGGGTTTTATTGGACGCTGACGGTTATGTCCACCCTTGGGTTTGGTGACATCACTTTTGCAACAGATCTCGGTAAGGCGTTTTCGATTATTGTCCTCATGTCGGGTATAGTGTTTCTCCTGACGATGCTACCCTTTACTTTTATCCAATTTTTCTATTTGCCTTGGCTGGAAGCCCAGGCCAAGGCCAGAGCACCGCGGGAATTGCCCGCAGGTACCAAAAACCACGTCATCCTCACCAGCTATGATCCGGTGACCATCAATCTGGCAGAAAAATTCGGTCTATATCATCACAAATACGTTATTGTCGTAGAAGATGTGCAAAAGGCACTGGAAGTTCAGGATTTAGAGCTCAAAGTGGCAGTCGGTGATTTGGGGGACCCGCAGACCTACCGGCGATTGAAAGTCGATGAGGCCGCTCTGGTGGTCGCGAATGTAGACGATATGACGAATACCAACATCGCCTTTACCATTCGTGAAATTTCTCAAACGGTTCCCATCGCAGCCAATGCCGATCTTGACGATTCCGTTGACATTCTCGAACTGGCTGGCAGCACGCATGTTTTTCAATTTACCAAAATGCTGGGCCAATCATTGGCACGCAGAGTTCTTGGAACGACCACCAGGGCTAACGTTATTGGGAAAATTGAATCATTGCTGATCGCAGAAGCACCGGCCATGAGGACGCCGCTTGTCGGCAAAACATTACAGCAGAGTAAGTTGCGCGAGACGATCGGAATCAATGTGGTGGGTATATGGGAACGGGGCCGATTCATCATTCCCACCGCTCAAACGACCATAAATCCGACAACCGTTCTTTTGCTGGCAGGATCCACCGAACAATTCAGTGCATATGACGAAAAGTTCGGCAGGGACAAAAAATACCAGGCCCCGGTGCTGATCCTGGGCGGAGGCCGGGTCGGTCGAGCCGCTGCAGATGCCTTGACGGAGCGCAACATTGATTATCGAATCATCGAAAAGAAACAAACCCTTATTGAGGATGATCGTTACATTTACGGCAGTGCCGCTGACATCAACACCTTAATGAAGGCCGGGATCAAAACGGCCCCTTCAATTATCATCACCACCCATGACGATCCAACCAACATCTACTTAACTATTTACTGCCGCAGGCTATCGCCTAATACACAGATTATCAGTCGCGCGAACCTCGAAAGGAATATATCCAAGTTACACACTGCCGGGGCGGACCTGGTGATGTCCTATGCTTCCATGGCCGCCAGTACCATCTTCAATCTGCTCAAGCCCGATGATTTATTAATGTTGGCCGAGGGATTAAACGTATTTCGTGTTGTTATGCCCCCATCCTATGTGGATAAAACCCTGGCTGAAAGCCAAATTCGCTCCCAAACAGGCTGTAACGTGGTTGCCATCTGCGACCCTGACACCATGTGCGTCAATCCGAATCCGTCCTATCGCTTTAGCGATAACAATGAGCTAATTTTGATTGGCAGCGAGGAGGCTGAAAGCCGGTTCTTCAAAATTCATTCTGAGATGAGAAAGATTAAGGCTTCTTAGATTGTCGGACAGAATGGTGCAAAAGTGTTCCTTCCTTAGCCAATCGAGGAATTGTATGAAAAATATGCGCAATATCATCTGGAATGTTTTTCTAATTACAACCGGCAGCGTTATCTGTGCGGTTGCCGTTAACAGCATACTCGTCCCCAAACAATTTTTAGCCGGAGGATTCACCGGATTGGCGCTGCTGATTCACTATGTGTTGCCGTTCATTCCGGTCGGAGCTATTTACTTTGTTCTGAACATTCCGGTTTTCATATTTGGCTGGCTGTTTGTCGGGCATCGGTTTTTCTTCTACAGCATCGCCGGCATGCTGATATATTCCCTGGCCGTTCTGATTCCATTCCCGGAAATTATGATTGAAGACCGCCTGCTGAATGCGTTGACAGCCGGCATTATTACCGGCGTCGGTTCCGGCATATTGCTTCGGTCGCTGGGATCTGCCGGCGGTATGGATATTCTGGCCATCATCATTCTCAAAAAATTCTCGGTCCGTTTGGGGACAACTTCCCTTGTATCAAATGTATTACTGATGTTGGCGGCCGTTTCGCACCTTCCGCTGGACATGATATTGTATACCCTGATCTACATATATGTGAGTGCCTATTTTGTCAACCTGGTCGTTACTGGCCTCAGCCAGCGCAAAGCTGTGATGATCGTATCGAGCCGTTGGCAGGAGATATCCTCAGAAATAATGGAGAAAATGGGCAGAGGCGTGACCGTCGTTCATGGTGAAGGCGGCTACACCGGAAAGGAACAGAAAATTCTGTACTCGGTGATTACGTTTCAGGAGCTGGCACGTTTCAAAGAACTTATTCGTAAGCTCGACCCGGAGGCTTTTGTGGTCATCACCGAAACCCTGGAAGTAATGGGGCAAAATATCGGCAACCAACCGCACTGGTGATAAAATGATGGTCTGTCGAACCATAACACTTTTGTCACTCGCCCCGCGTAAAACGACATTCAAAATAACTGTCTTGCCACGAAGGCGCTATGACACAAAGAGATGATGTTTAAATTAATCAAGGTGCCTGGCGTCTTTGTGGCTGACGAATGACATCAAAGTTTTTTCTTGATCAGACTGGACGCTCGCGGCTGGCGGCGGCTCATGTGCAACTTCATTTAAATGGAAGATCGCAATTCTGAGCAATAACTGATAACGGTAACCATCAAACACACGAAACACACCAAAAATTAATCTCATTTTCGTGTACTTT
>JASFSK010000119.1:0-10035 GCA_050114455.1 Desulfobacterales bacterium
CGCCCTTAAGCTGTTTCATGCAATCCGTGTAATCTGCGAAATCTGTGGATTCAATTTAAAATAGGCTAGGAATCGATGTCGGTGCGTCGGCGATTTTGTCCTACAACAAAGGGGGCTTCCCTGGTTGCTTGCTCAATAGGATCAAGCGTATCGTCATATTACTCCGTTGTTTTTCCTACGGCAGCGCCGTCCTCATTTTGTCGATTCTTTTGGCGCATTTCTTCTCGCCGCATGGGCATGGCATCGATCAGTGCGAAAATTTCCTCCAGCCGGATGTCATCTTGACGCTTTAACTTGATACCGCCATCCTTGCCAACCAGAAGCACGGCAAATTCACCCGGATTGACGCCATACTGTTTTCGCAGTGAAAAGGCTGAATCCGAAGCCAGGGATTGGGTATTGATGCTGGACGGATCGGATTCAAGGATTTTAAAAATTACCAGGTCCCGGTCGTCTACTTCTGCTTGTTGAGCCGACAGCGAGTTGTGCAGCGAAACAAACATCGGGTGGTCGCGGTTCGGTGCAAAAAGAAACAGCAGACGATTTTTCCATTGAAATTGTCTCAAATCCAAGGGCTCTGCGATTGCATTTTGGCTGAAATCTGATAGTAACACGGCAACAGCTAACGTCAAAAAGACTGTTTTGCTCATGGTAGTCAAATCCCCTCTGTTTAAATCGATGGCGTGACGCTTAGAAGCGAAGATCCCGGATAGGTTCCTGTCTCCGGCTGGGCTTCAACCCTGCCGGAGACGTATCATACTTTGTTCAAAATGTCGCTTGAAAAATGTCCAAACCAAAAATCACACTGGGACTGTCTCTGCACCGTCCGGAGATGGTTGCTTTTCTTGCGAATTTGATGCGGTCGCACGATGTGATAGTGCTGGAGGAACCGCCGGTCGACGGTTTCCACCAGATGTTGCAGGGAGCACTCGCAGTGGATGACTATCTTCAAAATCTGGATATCGAATACCCTGTTTTTAGTCGGGAGATGTGCTATCTGCTGCGAGAGCTCTGGGCTGAGGGAAAAAGTCTCTATCAAGTAGAGCCATTTTTAGAAATCCTGATAGGAATCCATGAGTTTTTCGCCGAAAATCATCGCCCGGGAGACTTGGATCCCAAATCAGTACAGTATCCGGTCTATCTGGCCGAACGTAACGCCACCGGAGCACTTTTGAGTTATTACCAAACCGTCATGAGCGGATCTTTCAAGGCATCTATCGAAGCCATCATCAAATTTGCACGGCTTGATGCCGCAAGATTTCGTTTGCGAGATTCTTTGCGCGTCCAGGCATTGGTGCCGCTGATCAAAAACCATTCCTCCGTATTCATAGAAGCCGGATTAATGCATTATCCATTGTGGCGGCTGTTGCGTCGACAGCTGCCGCGGTCCCATCGTGTGCGGTTAAAGTTTATCGCTGACACCGCTCTACAGAAGCTTGACGAAAAAGGTCGTCTGTTCGGGCCGGGTGATTTGTTGACCCTGCTCTATATTTTCAATTCATCCATTACGCAGCCGCAACGAGAGGCACTTCTGGCTGCCCGGTCACTGATCTACTCTAAAATAATCCAAAAGGAAGAATCGAGCCAAGATGTAAATTTATATCCCCATCTGCGCGATGAGCTGGCATGTATTCAGATGGCACGACGTCTTTCAATTGATGACTGTCAGAGATTGTTTCCGCTGGTCCGCAAGGCAACGTGGTTGGATGCCCGTCAGATCGTACATGACTTTTTGGCACAATAAATGAGTGTTCAAATTGACATTCAAAGAGTCCATGTCAATTATTATTAGTATTAAAGACAGGAGGTCGAACGATGAAGAAATACCCTGAAGTCTGGATTGCAAAATTCGTGATAATATGTTTGTTTTTAGGGGCCTTGATCAATGACGTATCGGCCAAAGAACAGATTAAAGCCCCATTGCTAACCGGCAAAATTTGGGTAAATATGTCACCAGATCAGAAATCGTCCTACATTTGGGGTGTCGGCGATATAATCGATCTTGAACAAGAAATTATGGAGATATACCCTGAACTCAAACGTGATAGTTTCGTGTCAAAGGCGGTCGAGGGTATTGGAGATGTTCCCATCAAAGACATTGTGGCCAATGTTGACTCATTTTACAATGACAATCCGGATAAGATCGATCTTTCTGTGATCAGGGTCATTTGGGATGTAATGATCAAGCCCAATATCAAAACGGGGATTGCGGGAAAACCCCTGCGTTGACATCACGGTCCACCTATCACAGGCGAACCCCACAAATAAAATATCATCTTGGAGGTAAGCGATGCAAAAGCCTATCTTTATCACAATGATACTCTGCACCATGATCTTTATGTCTTGCGCGAACATGTCCGGTTCGGAAAAAGGTGCCCTTACCGGCACCGGCATTGGAGCCGCCGGTGGTGCAGCAATCACCGCAATTGCAGGCGGCAACGCCGCCGTTGGCGCTGCTGTCGGTGGAGCAGCCGGGGCTGTTGCCGGCGGTCTTATCGGGGGAAAGGAAGATAAAAAAGAATGATATGACGCATCTTAAAATATTGCATGTTATCGGACAAAGACCGGAAATGACCGGCAGTGGTATTTATCTTAAGGCGATTATCAAAGAATCTCAAAAACACGGATTTTCCAACTATTGGGTTGCCGGCGTTCCTGCCAGCCGCCATCATCGGTTAAAAGAAATAACCGGTGTAAAGGGTTCATGCGTTTTTTTTGAATCAAGGCCGCTCGACTTCCCCGTTACCGGTATGTCGGACGTTATGCCCTATAAAAGCTCGCTTTTCAAAGAACTGAAAGGCAAACGCCTGACTTGCTATAAATTGGAATTTACACGCATCCTTCAATCCGCCAAAGAAAAATTTAACCCAGACATCATTCACACGAATCATCTTTTTTTTCTTTCGTCATTGGTAAGACATTTATTTCCAGATGTACCCGTGGTGGCAACCTGTCATGGCACCGACCTTAGACAGTACCACAACTGCCCCCATTTAAGGTGTTTTGTAAGACACTATTGCCGGAATTTGGACAAGATCATCGCTCTGACAAATGATCAGAAATCGGATATCAACCGTCTCTATGACATCCCGTCAAATAAAATTGTTGTCTGCGGGGGAGGCTATGATCAAACCCTGTTCACCCGGGCTCCAAAACCCCCGGCTGGAACTGTTCAGATGCTCTACGCTGGTAAGTTCAACAGGAGTAAGGGTCTGCCCTGGCTGCTGCGGTCGCTGATGAGTATACAAAACCATGACTGGCACCTGCATATGGCGGGCAGCGGTGATGGACCAGAATATAAAAATTGCATCGATCTTGCAGAAAAATTGGGCCGTAAGGTTACCAACCATGGCTACGTAAGTCACCACAAATTATCAGGACTTATGAAAATGGCGCATGTCCAGGTGCTGCCTTCTTTTTTCGAAGGTCTGCCCCTTGTTCTGTTCGAGGGTCTGGCGTCCGGGTGCCGAATTATCACCACCGATTTGTCCGGCTTCAAAGAGATCTTTGGCAAAGCCAACAAGGACACCATCCATCTAATCGAGCTGCCGACCTTGGAAACCATTGACCGTCCTTATCGGAAAGACAAAGCCCATCTAGAAAAGGTGCTCACCACCAGCATCCTTAATATGATAGCTGCTGTAAAAAAAGCTCCGAATTTCGACGATTCTCATGCCGAAAAAATTGCATCCGATTATACGTGGCCACGCGTTTTTCAGCAGACACTGTCAGTCTACCATGATGCGCTTTGCCAGTATTCCTGAATCGACTGGCTTCAATAGGAGAACGATTTAAATGAAATCGATCCACTTTGATCCCGAAAAAGATCTTGCTCCAATGCCGTTTAGTAGAAATATTTGCCAGCGTGCTTTGGATATGAAAAAAAATGGGCTCATTTGGCGCCCGCAGGTGGGGTGCTTTGTTTGGGACCCGGATGAATTCATCAAACCCACATCCCCTTTTCCCGGCAGAATTTATTTCATTTTGAGCTTGGCAAGGTTTCTCGACATATTTGATACGCTTGAACAGGTGGCTCTAAAACTGGTCTGGCTGCCGACCTGGCATCAGGCAAAGCTCTTGTGTCGGCAGCTGGGTATCGCCGATGACATCGACAAAACAGCCCGGGGTGACAGGGATACTTTATCACCCGCCGATGAACTGCTTGATATTTACGAAAAAATCCTTGAAACCCTCAGGTAATCAGCGACCACCACCAAAGCCGGGGGTATAATAGCCCCTGGAAGAGGCCGGGGCCACCTTGATCGAATATCGAACCGCAGAATATCGAATGTCGAAGTAAGGAATGCCATCGTTTTTATTTAAAAGGCCAGAGCGAAGCGATTCCATCCTTCGAAATTCAGTATTCGTTATTCAATATTCTGCGGTTCGCTTTTGAAGTTTCACACAAGGAGATTAACGCCCATGATAGCAATCAACAATCAGGACTGCGCTATTGAAAAACTTTGCAACCAAGCCATCGAAGGTCGACTGGGAGACATATCAGGGCTGCCGGAAAAATTGAAACAGCATGTAAATAAAGTTTACCGTGAATTCATCTCAAGTTATCTGAACATTCTTCGTCAAAGCGAAGGAAAGCCGGCCGATTGGATGCCTGAAATCCTATGGATCGATCCTGAATTGACGGACGGGATGAGACATTTTTATTCAGACTATCAGCATGTAACCAAAAAATTTTACAGGCTCAACCAAAAGTTGGACCGGCTGCTACAGACCGACAAGGACCGTCAGTTCCACTTGTATCAAACTATCATCGACGACATACTATACACAGCGTCATAATTACTTGCCCATCTGCCATTTGAATTGACGGAGTTATCATTCAAATTCAGGTCAATCGACGAGAACGCTGTGTATGTATGCGCAAGGATTTAAGTCGTTATGTATAACGGAAGGCCATGGGCAGTCAGCGCCGGGAGACGGTTGTGAAAACAAAGGCTAAAGGTGTGATCATCGTCGGCGCCGGCCTGGCAGGTTTGGCATGCGCGCGCCGGTTGCAACAATCCGGCATTCCGTTTCTAATTCTGGAGGCGGATGATCGTATTGGAGGACGGGTTCAAACCGATCGGCTGGATGGATTTCTTCTCAACCGCGGCTTCCAGGTGCTGCAAACCGCCTATCCGGAGGCCCGCCGCGTATTGGACTACGGGGGCCTTGCACTGCAATCCTTTGCGCCGGGCGCCATCGTTAGAATCGAGGGTAAATTTCACCGTATCGCCGATCCCAGACGCCTTCCGCAAGATTTTTGGAGCACCTTGACTGCACCGATAGGCACCGCAGCTGATCGCCTGCGGATGGTCCGGCTGGCGTTGAATGTGCGTCGCGAATCTACATCTCGCATCTTTGAGAAACCGGATATGCCGACTTTGGATTTTTTGAAGGCCAGAGGTTTTTCAAAAAAAATTATTCAACGATTTTTTAAGCCCTTTTTCGCCGGCGTCTGCTTGGATCCGGAGATTCGGGCCTCCAGTCGGGTGTTCAAATATATTTTCCGGATTTTTGCCCAAGGCGATGTGGCATTGCCGGGTCAAGGAATGGCCGCCATCCCGGCCCAGCTGGCCCAGGGCCTGCCGCGGGACCGGATCCGGACGGCAGCCCGGGTGGCGTCTGTCCAGCCGGAGGCCGTCGAATTGGTATCTGGCGAAACCATTGATGGCGGCGCTATCGTTTTGGCCACTGAGGGTCCGGAGACGGCAGCCTTGACCGGGACTGCCAAACCTGTCGGCTCCCGGGGGGAATTGTGTCTTTATTTTTCAGCGAATCGGCCGCCGATCGCTGGGCCCTACCTCATACTCAACGGTGATGGCACCGGGTTGGTCAATAGCCTGACGGTCCCCAGTGTTGTCGTGCCGAATTATGCACCGGCCGGCCAACACTTGATATCCGTAGTTGTCATCGGTCATCTGGACCTTGACGATAAATCCGTGGAAGCGACGGTGCGCAAGGAGCTTACCCTGTGGTTTGGACCGCAGGTAATGGACTGGCGACATTTGAAAACCTACCGTATCTTGCACGCACTGCCCGATCAGCGCCCTCCCCTGTCGGATCCATCGGAACGCTTGACCCCAAAAATTGCCGGAATCTACGTCTGCGGCGAATATGACAGTGTTCCGGGGATTCAGTGGGCGCTGCTCTCCGGTCGTCAGACGGCTGAGCGGATAATCGCGGACTTGTCTACAAATCAATAAAAAAGATTTGGGTCCGGCTTTGGGTTAGATTCAGCAGGCCTGATTATCCCGCGGATGACATTTCAAATTTTGAACACGGAATATCGATATACGAATACGGGCTAGTTGTCTTCCGGCAAACGCAAATCCGGCAGCGGCGCCAGCAGGCCTTTGATCCAGCGTTCCGGAAATTTTTCAATCCCGAGGGAAGCCCCCAGGAGCGCCCCTAACACGGCACCACGTGCGGCGTTATCTCCGCCAAGATTGGTGTTGACGATCAGGGCGGTTTCGGGATCGTCGTGGTATTTTAGAGCCAAGTAAACGACGGCAGGTACCGAATCCTCAATATAGCAGGCCGTACTGAAGCGTGGACCAATGACCCAATCATCGGGGTCATCCAGCCATTTCACAAAGGGATGCCCCAATAAAGGAGAGTCCTGGGCCTTGATTTTTTCCAGAATTGCTGCTTCGAGGGATGTATGATGGAGAGCGTTTAGTAAAATGTCGACCAACAGTGAACCAGCAGCCCTCATTTTATCACCCGGATGGGTTAACGCCAGATGTTCGAGGGCGGCTTCGCGGGCCTTGTTGGGCTGATCGGAATAAAAGGCAACAATGGGAATGATCCCGACCAGACCACCAATGTGCTTTTCTTGTACGCCGCACTTGTGAGGCGGTAAACCCTTCGCGAAGTTGGCGAAAAAATTACGATGACATTCTTCGATATACGTATCCCGGTGGCTGTCTGGAGTCGTCATGTAATCGATGTATCTTTTCAGAAAGTCGTCCGAATCATACCCGCCATTTCGATTGAGCGATTCAATCAGCAGTCGACTGATCTTGACATTTAATGTATTTTCTCCGGCCTTAAGAAACTGGTGATAATGAATGCCTTTTTGTCCCCAATAAATGGCCTGGTCGTGCAGAATTTCGCCCTTTGAATTGGGCGCCCTATAGTCGGAGCGCCATAGGATACTGTCCGGGTGTGGATTGCGAGGGGTTAAATAGTCCGTCACCTGGCCGTAGTCATTGGTGAGTGCCCGGCGATTGTAATACCAGTGGACCGGCATTGCCAGGGAATCACCGATACAGAGTCCGTCCAGAGCACCGCGTAGCTTGGATCGTAGGGAGTCGATCATGGTCAATCACCCCTGTGGTTCAAATCGTCTGAACCGAAAAATGTTTATCATTGGTAGAATCTAATCTGTTATACAACAATAGTGTCCGGATTTTGCATAATGCCTTTTGGTCGAAGATAAGACCGTCGATCATCTCTGGCAAGACAAAAAAATTAGGTTATTCAGAAATACAAGGACGTGGAGCTCGAATCAGCGCTCTTTTTGCATTGGAGCGATTTAGGCGGCAGCCTATCGATTTTGGTGGATTTGTGATACAATTTTCAGCTATATTGACATGATAAAGTATTCGATGATGCATTTAGACCTGCCGACATCGCCAATTCAGCAGGATTTCTAACTTTGAAAGAGACCTTAAACATAGTGAGATGGACAACCAACCTGACATAACGACCGTTAACTTTTCCAGCTCTTTAGCAAAAACCGTTTTAAATTCCCTATCAGCCAATATCGCGATTTTGGATGAAAATGGGGTTATTCTCGAAACCAACGAAGCCTGGAGAAATTATGCCAAAATCAATGAAATGGATGGAGCGGCCGACTCTATCGGTGTGAATTATCTGGCCTTGTGCGATGCGACCACCGGCAAGGAGGCAAGGTACGCCCGTGAAGTGGCAGCCGGTATCCGAGCGGTCATCAAGGGGGAAGTCAAAGAATTTTTATACGACTACCCCTGCCATGGCCCGGATGGCCGCCACTATTTTTATTTAAGGGCCATTCGAGTGGCTGAAGACAGACCCATCCGGATAGTGGTCAGCCATGAGGACATTACTGCGTTAAAGCTCGCCGAAAAAGCGCTGCGCAAACGGGTGAAAGAGCGTGATCGGCTGCGTCACTCGCTAAAATTGGCCCGAGAAGTTCAACAAATCCTTTTGCCCAAGCGCAATCCTGAAATAGAAGGGTTGGATATCGTCGGCAGAAGCAATTACTGTGATGAGACCGGTGGTGACTATTTTGATTTTATTGACTTAACCGATACGACCACCGAAAAATTAGGTGTGGCCGTGGGTGATGTCGCCGGCCACGGCATCTCATCGGCATTGCTGATGGCAACGGTGCGGTCGTCACTGCGTCAGAGACTTGCGATGCCCGGGCAGATTTCTCAGATAATTACCGATGTAAATCATCAGCTATCGATTGATTTTGAGGATTCGGGCCAATTTGTAACCCTGTTTTACATGACGGTCGATCCGAATAACCGGATGGTAGAATGGGTGCGTGCCGGCCACGAGCCAGCCATTTATTACAATCCGTCTACGGATTCATTTCTGGAGCTTGATGGCACTGGCATGGCGCTGGGTGTTGACAAATACTGTCAGTATGAAAACGGACGAGCAGAGGAATTGTCCAAAGGTTCGATCATTCTAGTCGGCACCGACGGTGTCTGGGAAGCCCGTAATGAGAGTGGCCAAATGTTTGGCCGCAGGGCCATCAACGATATCATTCGCAGGCATTCAGCGGACGGGGCCGGCGATATTATGGAAGCCATTTTTAGCCAAATTAAAGACTTTCGCGAATCTGAACATCCGGAGGATGACGAAACCCTCGTTGTCGTAAAATTGCTTTAGTTGTCGCAGTTGCGTATCAGGCCCGTCGTTGCAACCGACGGAAAAACCTATGCGGTCAGCCGCGGCAATAAATCGGACCAATTTTTCTTGAAACTTAGCATGGATAAGTAGACGCAACAGGTCGGGTAAAATTTGTGAAGGTCTTCGAGATTTTTTGCCGGGTTGTATGCTTCTACCGTTTCAGTATTGTCCCTGCCGACACTCTTCAGCAAAAGGTCGATGTTGTTCGACATCCAGGCCTCAACAACGACATCAACACCGACACTTTCCAATTCATCCACGTGTTCGTTTTGGCCAATGATCGGCTGGGTAACCACAAATTCGGCACCTGCATCGATTTTTTGTCTCAATCGATCAAATTCAAACGGCATTGGTTTATATGGGTTGAATGCCGCTCCGGTAACGAACTGCCCGGGATATCGATGGTTGACATATCGGATCAAATCTGTGGAAGTTGCCACGCTACGTTTGCCACCGATACTTTCAGCGTCGATTTTGGGAAGCAGAGGTCCACCATCCCCTCTGACAATCAGAATGTACTTGAGGCTTACATCGGCGGCTTTTTGCAGCAATTCATCAAGACTGCTTTTGGTATGAAAGGTGTTCAAATTCATTACGATCTTTTCGGGATCGACAGATAGGCCGCAAAGATCAATGCATTCTAGGGCACCTAACCTCGGCTGTCCCATGGGGTTGTCAGGTATTGACAACCCAAGGCCCGCCGCCATAACCCGCTGATACCGTTCGGCGAATCTAACCAGCATACTTTCCATCTGATCATCAGCAGATCTTTTTGGTGACAGTAACTCGACGATGTAGGGGTAATTAAACACAATAATTTTCCTTCGTATTTTGATGTAACTTTATTATTTAAAATCGCGGCTGAAAGCCGCTCCCACAAGCTGAAAAAAAGATCGATTCATGGCTGCAAGGTTTCTTTTTTTGATCAGACCGGCTGATCTTTACCTGAAACCTGAAACCCTGATAGCTAAATACCAAACACCAAAACAACCAAACAGCCAGCGGCGATTTCTCGTATAAAAATCAATGAGTAGAAAACGAATTCAGCTCTTCACGAAATTGATCGAGATCAGAAATATATTTTGCACCGACTTCCTTGAGAATTTGGAGGTGAACTTCCACTGC
>JASFSK010000120.1:0-10034 GCA_050114455.1 Desulfobacterales bacterium
ATCTTTAAGCTCTTCCTGCGACCTGCCCACCAGCTCATTTCCCTGGAACTGGATACTGCCCTCCACGATCTTACCATTGGGTCCCAGAAAATTAACAATACCGAAGGCAATTGTGCTCTTGCCGCACCCCGATTCCCCTACCAGGCCGACGGTTTCGCCTTCACCAACTTTAAAGGAGACGCCCTGAATCGCCTCGACATCACCTTTGCGCGTTTCGTAGGAAATCTGGAGATTGTCTACCTCAATTACGGTATTGTTTATTGATGGGCTGGAGTTCTGCATGGTTTGTTCTGTGCCTTTCAGGTTCCAGGTTTTGTTGGAGTGGTTTCAGATAATACCCAGCTCGTAAGAAACATTAAAATTTAGTGCATTTTCAGCAGCCCTGACTGATTGGTGGGAGCGGCTTTCACAAGCCCAAAATGTAATCTGTTCAAGACTGTAAAGTTTTTGCCTGATCAGACTGGATGCTCGCGGCCAGTGGTCCCGCTTGTAACGCAAACAAAATGGGAAAGATTCGTAACTTTATATTTCAATGGACTACTGGAAGCAAATTACTGTTATCACTGATACCGCATGGACTCTTCGCGCAGTCCATCGGCCAGCAGATTCAGGCCGACCACCAAAGAAGCGATGGCGATACATGGCCACAGGGTCGCCCATGGGCTGCCAGTCAGGATAAATTCGCGGCCTTTGGCCACCATGCTCCCCCAGTCGGGAGACGGTGGCGGGATGCCCAGCCCCAGAAATCCCAGGGTGCCCATGGCAAAAATGGCATAGCCGACGCGCAACATGGCGTCAATAATGATGGGGCCGCGCGCGTTGGGGAGGATTTCCACGAACATGATGTGCCAGGGGCTTTCTCCGCGGGTTTCGGCGGCCCGTATGTATTCGCGGGTGCGAATGTCCAGGGTGAGGCTGCGCACCAGACGGGCAATACCGGGGGTTCCGACGATGGTGATGGCAATGACGACATTGATCGCGGAAGCACCCAGTGCTGCCATGATGATCATGTAAAGCAGGATGATAGGAACCGCCATCATGGCGTCCAGCAGCCGCATGATGATTTCATCAATCCATCCACCATAATAGCCGCCCAAGAGTCCAAGCGTCATTCCGACAATGAGCGCAACGATCACCCCCCACAAGGCTGTTCCTCCGGGAATCCAGAAGTTTTCCGTAATCGGCATCTGCACCAAAATCACCCGGGCGCCATATATCAACCGGGACCAGAGGTCGCGTCCGAGTTCATCGGTTCCCAGAATATGGGAACTTGAGGGTCCCTGGTTGGGCGCCTTCCAATCCTGCTCCAAAGGAGTGTAAGGTGTGAAAAAAGGGGCGAAAACAGCTACAATCACCCAAAACAGTACAATTGCAAGTCCAACGGTTGCAATTTTAGATGCAAACAGGACGGAAACCCCCGCCCACATGCGCCTGAAGACATCCGTCTTTTTTGCCACCTTCACTGTGGCGGCGGGTTGTTCGGCTGTTGACATGATTCCACCATTGTCTATACTTGGTTTTCTGAAATTCGTTAATCGTTATTCGGAGTTACAAAACTGATGCGCCTTGGGTAGAATCCCGCTGGCAACCGATAGCAAATAATTATTAATAATTAATGTAAATTCCGGCTTAGGCGAATTAGGTGTACCGAATCCGTGGATTCAAGAAAGTATAGATAATATCGGCCACAAGCTGGGTTAACACCGCAACGGTTACCAGTATCATTGCTCCGGCTTCCAGGGCGTTGATGTCTTTAAACATGGCGGAGTCCAGCAGGTATTTGCCCAAGCCGGGATAGCCGAAGACCACCTCCACGATCACGATACCTCCCATCAGCCAGTTGACGTGCAGCATAATGACGGTGATCGGGGCCATCAGGGCGTTTCGCAGCGCATGCTTGAATACGATGCGCCAGTAGGGCAGCCCCTTAAGATAAGCCGTACGAATATAGGGGGCCTTCATTACTTCCACCATGCTGGCCCGGGTGATGCGCAGAATATAGCCCAGTTCAATCAGGGTTAAGGTCAGCACGGGCAAGATGAGCATGTCCGGCCGGGCCCAGGGCGCCTGTTCACCGATAACCACAGCACCGGGAAGCAGTCCCCACCACACGGATACGATGAGGATCAGGAAGATGCCGGTGGCAAATTCCGGGGTGACCGAAAACATCATACCGCCGATCGACAGCACGCGGTCTCGCCAGCTGCCCTCTTTTAGGCCCGCAAGGAGGCCCAAAAAAAGAGCCAATGGCATGACGATGACAAAGGCGGTGCCGGCCAGAACCAGTGAGTTGCGTAACCGCAGGAAGATACTGTCGGACACCGGCCGGCCGGTTCGAAAGGACACACCGGGATCTCCCCGTAGAAATCCTTTTTTCAAGGGTATATACTCCATGGGTCCGCCCGAACTTTCCATCCAGCCGGTTCCGATAATAAAGGTCCAGACCTTTCGATCGGTGCCTTTCTCCCAACGAACCACATGGTTCTGTTCATCAACGCCCCAGAAAGTGCTCTTGCCGTTTTCGTCTGTCTGCCAGCGTTCATTGTTTTTATATTTGGTGTCGACACCCGAAGATTTCAATTTGGCCACGGCAATCAGATCTTCGCCTTCCAATTTCCAACGAACCAGGGCACCATCATCGCGGACGGCCCACCACTCCTCAAATCCATCTTCGCTGATAGTGCGCTTTAAAGGCAGTCCAACTTTGCGGGCAGCCGACCAGTCACTTCCCAAAAGCCAATAGAAATAGCGGACATAGACGGGTTTATCCAGACCCACCTGGGCCAGGAAAGAGGCTTCCTGCTCAGGCGTGACAAAAGCGCCCAGCACATTGCGGGCCACATTGCCCGGAGAGGATTCAGTGATTAAAAAGACGGCCATCGAAACTATGATCATGGTCAGAAGGAGCAAAAGGATCCGCCTTACTATAAATTTTGCCATGAGATACCCCGCTTTTTACCACACGTGTGCCAGCAGCATAGAAAATCCTCCCCGCTAGAAGTCAATATGCGACTTCTGCTGGAAACCGGGTAGAATTAAATTGGGCAGGCTCAGGTGCTTAGACAACCTGAGCCCATCTGAATGGTTAAAAATTATGCCAGCCACGCTTCGTTGAGCGTCATGTAAATGGGCGGAACAGCGGTCACATTCTGGACATTTTTGCGCATGATATACCACGCATTGCGCCAGAATGGGATCCCAATGGATCCACGGCTTTGCTGGATGTCTTCCAATTTGCAGAAAACTTTACGGCGCTCGTCCACATTCAGTAATCCGTTGGCCTCCTTGAGCAGTTTGGAAAATTCAGGATCCGACCAGCGGGTTTCGTTCCAGGGCACCGGTTTGCCGGCATCGTCGGCGATGTAGGCCAAATTCAGCACCATGGTGCCGATGGGCCGGTGCATCCAGGGGGTAATGCCCAGATCGACCTCGGTCCATTTTTCCCAGTACTGGCTGGTGGGCATTGTCTGAATGTTGATTCTGAATCCTGCCGGTGCAGCATCCTGTTTGAGGATTTCGGCATAGCGCACCACTTCCGGCCAGGTGCCCACAGCCAGATTGACATCGATACCGTTGGGATGTCCAGCCTCTTTCAACAATTGTTTGGCCCGCTGGGGATCATACTTGGGGATCGGCTTTTCACAATATTCGGGATGGTTCTGATAAACATGAAAGTCCTGCCCCTGGAGACCCTCATTCATATAGGCCAGGGCCAAGATTTTTTCGTGGTGCTGACAGATTTTTAAGGCCGTTCGGATTTTATTGTCATCCCAGGGTTTCATATCCACTCGCATCCGCAGCACGCGGGTGGAGGCACTCGTCACCGGTAGGATTTGAATGTTCGGATCCCCTTTTAAAGCCCCCAACACATCGACACCGCCGACATCTCCGAGATCGATATAATCGATTTCACCAGCCTTCAAAGCTGCAATTTGGGGGGGCATCTCGGTGCCCATATCAATAATTTCCATGCCGTCCATGTAAGGCAAGGGTTGCCCGTCGGCGCCTTTCTGCCAATAGTCCTTGCGGGCCTTGAGCACACATCGTTCCCCCGGAAGGAAGCTTTCGAGGGTGTATGGTCCGGTGCCGACCGGCGCCTTGATGAAATCTCCCTCAAAGGTATTGGCGTTCAGGATGAGGGCCGGGTAGTGGAACAAATGTTCGGGAATGGCAATTTCCGGCTGCTTCAGGTGGAGTTTGATCTGATATTGATCTACTTTTTCAATGCCGCCAAGATCAAGATATTCCCCCATCAATCCTAAAATGGAGGAGCCCACGTCCTTGTTCATCCACTGGTTGAAGGTGAAAATTACGTCATCGGATGTAAACGTGTCTCCATTGTTCCATTTGACATCCTGTCGGAGGTTCAAGGTCCAGGTCTTCAGGTCTTCACTGACTTCCCAGTTTTTCAACAGGTAGGGATGGGTGATGTTTTTACCATCGGTAAAAGTGAGATATTCTGAGACCTGGCGGCCTATGTTCGATGGGGCGACCCAGGAAAACTGGGCCGGATGAGTGATTTTTTGGACCTGCCCGGCGACCTTCAGAACGCCTCCACGTTTCGGTGTTGCGGCTAAGGCATTTTTTGCCAGACCCAATCCCGCCATTTGACTGGCTGCTAACGCAGACATGCCAAGCAGGGTGGAATATCTCAGAAAATCGCGGCGTGTGAGCTTTCCCTTGTCCAAATCGACTTTAAGGTCATAAATAGCCGGGTGAAGTGTCTTTTTCTCTTTCATTTTTCCTCCTTTCACGGTTGGCTTATTGGAACATCGCAGGATCGGAATACAAACCACTGTGTAACGGAATAAATAAAACTTTTGAATGATAATTGAAATTCAGTTATTTATTCTTGTTAAAAAATCTAGTTGAATTTCAACATAGAAAATCCTTTTTGCCGTGTCAAGGATAAATCTGAGTTTCAAATCGTCCCATCTTCTGCCTGCCAAGCTATCTTTTTGAAAATGACGCAGACTGCGCAACACGGCGTCCATTGCTGGTTCGGTTGCATCGCACATCTGTTTTACCTATTTTAAATATATTGACAATATATTTAAAATATTTTAATAGGCAAAAAACACATCGTGGTAAATCATCATTTATGCCGAAAAAAAAGACTAAAAATAAACCCCTGCCACTCCGTGACACTGCGTACCAAAAAATCAAAGAGATGATCGTATCTTTAAAGCTGGGTCCGATGGATCAAATTGACGAAGAGTGGCTGGCTAAAAAGCTATCGATCGGCCGGACACCCATCCGGGAAGCGCTCTTTCGTTTGAATGCCCAACATTTAGTTGAACTGGTTCGTGGACGGGGGTTTTTCGTACGCGATATTACCCTAGACAGCATCAAGGATCTGTTTGAGGTTATGCTGATTCTGGAACGATCGGCGGTGGTCCTGGCAGCTCATCGAATTCAGCCGGGTCAGATTGAAGACCTGCAGCGGCTTAACACCGGTTTGGGGGAAGCATGGCATAAAAAGAATTATTTGCGGGTGACATTATTGAACAGTCAGTTTCACGGCATTATTTACCAGGCGACGTATAATTCATATTTAATATCTTACCTCGGCAATTTACAACTTCAATCCCAACGCTTGGCCTACATGTGCTTCAGCAAGGAACTGTCATCTTACGACATCGAATCTCATGCCGAACTGGCGATCAAAGATCACCAGTCGCTCATCGATTTTTTCAAACAAGGTGCCGAAGCCGAAGCGCTCGGCGTTATCACCGAGCACGTTAAGCTTTTCCAGCGTCGGGTGAATCATTATATTCTACCATCATATGATATTCCGTATGCCTAATAAATACAATATTTGAAGTTGGGAGTTAAAACGCTGTGAAATTAAGAGCAATCCATGAAAATTGTTCCGGCTGCAACACCTGCCGGCTGGCATGTGCCATTGAAAATTTCCAAGCGGTCAATCCAGCCAAATCATTGCTCCGCATTGAGGGCCGATTTCCCGCACCAGGTGATTACCGAATCCGTATTTGCGATCAATGCGGGGTGTGCGCCGACAACTGTCCGGAGGATGCCATTCATCTAATAAATGGCGCTTTTCTCGTAGATACAGACGCGTGTACAGGGTGTTTGGTTTGTGTTGAGGTGTGTCCGCACAACGTGATGTTCGAACAGAAAAATTCTGATATTCCGGTGAAATGTAATTTGTGCGGGGAATGCGCTCAAACATGCCCGCGAGATGCAATTGTGGTCGAGTACGCTTGAATAGTTAATTGGTTGATTCAGTTAAAAGAGGTTGGCCCTCTAAGCCTGTCAAATCAATCAACGAATCAACCCCATACACCTTTGAAATTGATTAAGGAACTGAATCATGGATGGATATGCAGGTACTATTTTACGCGTTGACTTGAGTCATGCTGCCATTCGCAAGGAGCTGCTGCCCGAATTGCTGGCAGTCAACTTTGTCGGTGGCAGAGGATTTGTGGCAAAGTTACTTTATGACGAAATTCCGCCGAATGTTGGGCCTTTTGACCCGGAGAACATATTGATTGCCGCCACCGGTCCACTGACCGGCCATTTCCTGCCGGCCAGCGGGAAGACCCATTTCGGCGCCAAATCCCCGGCCACCGGCGGCTATGCCGACAGCAATATGGGCGGGCATTTTGGGCCTCAGCTGAAGTATGCCGGCTATGATGTTCTGGTCATTACCGGTAAGGCGGAAACCCCCAGCTATTTATATATAGAGGACGATAGAGTTGAAATTCGCCCGGCTGCAAAATACTGGGGACAGGGCTCTATCATGGCAGAAAAAAATTTGAAAGATCACTTGGGAGATGAATATCAGATCATCACCATCGGGCCGGCCGGAGAAAATCGCGTGCGATACGCCTGTATTTCCCACGATTTCGGCCGTCAAGCCGGGAGGACCGGTGTCGGCGCCGTGATGGGAAGTAAAAATTTGAAGGCTGTGGTGGTGAAAGGCACCGGAAGCATACCGGTGGCCGATCTGAAAGAAGCTTATGCCAAAGGCAAGGAAGCCTATCGGAAGGTCAGGATTAAACCCGGGTTCGAGGGATGGACTCCGGAGGGCACTGCCGGGATAACCAACTGGACGAATGAGGTCGGGGTGTTTCCCACCCGAAATTTTCAAACTTCCTATGCCGAGCATCACAAAAACATTAACGGCAGGGCGATTCTCGATCGGCTCAAAATAACGGACAAGGGCTGTTTTGGTTGTCCGACACCCTGCGGAAAGTACGGGCATACCAAGACATCCCAGGGATCGGCGTATGTGGAAGGACCCGAATACGAGACCATTGCCTTGTTCGGTGGCAATTGCGTTTTAAAATCTATTGAAGAAGTGGCCTATGCCAATTATCTATGCGATGAACTGGGGATCGATACCATCTCCGCCGGTGTTGTTTTGGGATGGGCCATCGAATGTTTTCAGAATGGGATTTTGACGCGTGGTGACATCGGTAAAAAGATCGATTTTTCGGATCTGGATTCGGTGGTTTTCCTGTTGAATAAAATTGCCAAGCGAGAAGGCATCGGCGACCTACTAGCCGAAGGTGTCAAGGTTGCCGCCGAAAAGACCGGAAATGGATCGGACCGATTTGCCATCCACGTCAAAGGTTTGGAGTGGTCGGGTTACGAATGTCGCAATGCCCCTTCGATGATGCTGGCTTATTTGACGGCCGATGTGGGTGCGCACCACAACCGCGCCTGGGTGCTTGGCCACGACGTCGCCGGGGCCTGGACCAGCGTTCATGATCTAATTGCCGCTGGCGGGGGAGATGACGCGCAGCCCAAGGCGGTTGTCAGCAAACGCAGTGCAGACTATGTGATCGCCTCCCAGCATACGCGATCCCTTTTTGATGCGCTGGGAAATTGTCGGTTACAGATGATGGAACTGGGCTTCGAGGAGGAGCATTATGCCGAACTGTATTCCCTGATCACCGGAACAACGAGAAGCTGGCAAGATCTTTTGAAAATTTCCGAGCGTATCTGGCATCTAACCCGGGCGTTCTCGGTGCGGGAAATAAATGACTTCGGTCGGCATCTCGATATGCCGGCGGCGAGGCTTTACGAAGAGCCCATCGCAGATGGACCAAACAATGGGCATGTGCTGTCCAAGGGAGATATCCATAACCTATTGACCTGGTATTATGATGCCAGGGGCTGGAGTGAAAACGGTATACCTAAAAGAGAAACCCTGGCGAACGCCGGTCTTTTCGAAGTAGCACAGGATCTGGAAACCCGAGGAATATTCGAGGATAATGGGTGAATGCTTGATTAAGTTGATAATTGTCTTTTATTGCGTGATTTTTTTCAATCAACTCAATCAATCAGTCAGCCAATTCCGAAGGAGGTATTAGGATATGGGAAAAATTGTTACGCCAACCGGAAAAGATTTCGGTAAGACCGATGCGGTGGTGATCGGCGGCGGCATTGTGGGGACGGCTACGGCTTTCTGGCTTTCCAGGTCGGGAATGGACGTTGTGCTGCTGGAAATGCGGGACGGCCTGTCGACCCTAACGACACCCGCATCGGCGGAATGTTTCCGGGCCCAATTCGCCGAGCCGGCCATGGCTGAGCTGGCGATACCGAGCATCGAGATGTTCGAACGGTTTGATGAGGTTATCGGCATTCCCGGATACGGGATTTCGATCAAACAGCAAGGGTATCTTTTTCTCACCGACAATCCAAAGACGATTGACGACCTTAAAGAGAATGTCAAACAGCAGCACGAACTGGGGGTAACGGACTCGGAGTACCTGGAACGTGATGAGATCCTGGATCGATTTCCATTTATTTCACCCTCCGTGTTGGCCGCTACCTTTCGTCAACGGGATGGGTGGCTGTCTTGCCATGAGACAACCCAGGGATTTGCCAAAGGGTGTGATGCCAGATTTTTCATCAACACCAAAACCACGGGTATACAATCGGATGACAAGGGCGTTAGCGGTGTCGAAACGGATCGGGGAATCCTGCAGAGCCGAATCGTGGTGAATGCGGCCGGCCCTTTTGCCGGTGAGATTGGGCGTATGGTTTACTTGGATTTGCCGCTGGAGCCGGTTCGACGGCAAAAAGTCTACCTGGAGACCTCCGTAGCAATCCCGCAAGATGCGCCTTTTACCGTTGATGTGGAGAGCAATTCTTATTGGCGACCCGAACCCGGGGGCGTTATTCTCGGCTGGGTGGATTCGGATGAGCCGGTCAGCCCGCCTACCGAGAAAGTTCATACCGACTGGGAATTTCCGGCCATAGCTCTGGACAAAGTCAAACGTATGACCCCGCTTTTTTTAGAAGTTGAGAAAAACGTGAGACAACCTGATATGAATACGTCGGCCGGGCACTATGTTTACACACCCGATGATCAACCGTTGATCGGACCTGTGCCGGAAATTCCGGGATTTTATGTGAATTGCGGCTACTGGGCCGGCGTGATGCTTTCTCCCGAGGCCGGCAAACGGATCGCCGATCTCGTGACCGGCAAGCTGGATCCCAAAGACAATCCTTTGCGGCCGACACGATTTAAAGAGGGCCTCGGGAAAAAGGGAAAGACGCTGATGAGCCATTGACATGTGTCAGAAGATTAGGTTCTCATGATTTTTGTAGTAAGGAATTTTTATGGGGTGTAGAGAACTCACGATAACGATAAATCCGAATATCGAATATCGAATTTTGATGGTTTCGTAAAAAGTCTTAAATCATCCTTTGCTGTCATTCCCGCAAGGCGGGAATCCAGTATTTTCAAATAGTTCTGGATGCCTGCCCTTGCAGAGCTTGCCCCTGCGAAGGCAGGGGCAGGACGGAAGTTGGGACTTTTTGCGAATTTTTCAATTTTAACTATATCGGGATAGGGGATTTCTTTATGTTATTAGGGCTGCACACTTACAGTCTTCACCTGCACGGCATGGGACAGAATTGGGGTGGCTTCAAACTTCAGTGGGAGCCGGTTTGGGACATCTTTGGCCTGATGGACGAGGCCAAGAAGCTGGGACTCAACGGTTTGCATCTGACTGCCGCCGATTTGGGTACCACTGATTCTGGCCACCTGCAGGATG
>JASFSK010000121.1:0-10020 GCA_050114455.1 Desulfobacterales bacterium
AAAAAGCCGCCCATCTAAAAGGGGTTGTGGATGCGGTCAATATCACGGACAACCAAACGTCGGTGGTGCGAATGTCGAGTTGGGCAGCTTCTCTGATCCTGTTGCAGGATGGTTTGGAACCTAATTTTCAAATGGTTTGCCGTGACCGCAACCGGCTTGCCATGCAAGCTGATATTCTGGGTGCATATGCGCATGGCATTCGTAATATGCTGTGTCTTTCCGGCGATCACCAGCAATTTGGGGATCATCCGACTGCCAAAGGTGTATTTGACATCGACTCCATGCAACTGATCAGCATGGTCAAAGGCATGCGGGATGATGGTAAATTTATCGGCGGGGCCGACATCGAAGGACCACCCCAGATTTTTATCGGTGCGGCTGCCAATCCGTTCGCCGAACCATTCAACTGGCGGGTATAC
The DNA here is from genome assembly GCA_050114455.1 of Desulfobacterales bacterium. Classification (GTDB taxonomy): domain Bacteria; phylum Desulfobacterota; class Desulfobacteria; order Desulfobacterales; family JAFDCJ01; genus JAFDCJ01. The sequence continues at coordinate 420 of JASFSK010000121.1, forward strand.
CGTTTGGCCAAAAAAGTGAATGCAGGGGTGGATTTTATTCAAACCCAATGCATCTACAACATGGAAAAATTCCGCAAATGGGTTCGACAGGCAAATGACATGGGATTGACTGAAAAAACCTATATTCTGGCAGGTGTTACGCCCATGAAAAGTGTTGGTATGGCCAGGTACATGAAGGCCAAAGTACCGGGAATGGATGTACCCGACGAAATTATTAAAAGACTGCAGGGTGCTGGCAAAGGCAAGGTTGCCGATGAAGGTATAAATATAGCCTGCGAACAGATCGAAGAATTCAAGGAAATGGCGGGTGTTGCTGGTGTTCATCTGATGGCCATCGAATGGGAGCACAAGGTACCGGAGATTGCCGAAAAAGCAAACGTATTGCCCCGGCCTCAGGTGGATTGACAAGTCTGTGACCGACCATTGGATTTATGCTCCGAATAAAATATATACCCTGTTCCGCCATTTGCGTTGCAGGGTTTTTCATTTTCCGGTTTTCGGATTATTGCTGGTATCCCAGCTCTACATTTTCTTGCTTAAGCCCCAAATTTCGCAGTAATAACCATTCCGAAAGCATTCAAAAAATTGTCCACGTTAAATTTTAATAGTTATGCTTCTCCCCCTTTGAATAATTCAGAAAAATAAAATGTGCCTGGAATAACACGAACCGGAGATTTGATGAACACCATTGAACAGTATGAGGTCAGCGGAGGTCATTGGGAGGTCGGCCGGAATATCGGCCATCATTTTGACAATGCTATTCACCGCTTGTTTGACAACTATGATTTTCTGCAAGAAAAAATTTTACCTTTTCTAAACAGCCCGACCGGTCAAATATTATATCGGTCTTACCTCGACTTGCACCGAAAAATTTTCCCCCAATACATTACAGAGCTTGAGGGGATGGCCGAAGGATCCGGACGGCCATTTAAGGAGATATTTGCAGTGAATTTGAGGGGCGAAATTGCTGGGCTGATTGCATCCGAACTGCAAGAAGGCAGCCAGTCCGATCACACTGTTCAGGGCTGTACCGACTGCTTGGTTCTAACACCGGAGGCGGCTTTAATCGGACACAACGAGGACGGATCGCCTGCTGGGTACAACAACATGTTTGTGTTACGTGTCGCCGTTGACGACAGCCCAACTTTCAACGCTTTTTGCTATCCCGGATTTTTGCCCGGCAATGCTTTCGGTTTTAACGAATTTGGCATTATGCATTCAATCAACCACGTCGCACCGCGGCCGGTAAACGTCGGGCTGGCGCGGCATTTTATCGCCCGCTCGCTGCTTGAGGCTCCCTCTCTGGAAGAGGCTGTCCGGCGGGTGACCCTACCCGACCGGGCAGCGGGATTCAACTACAACATCGGATCGCTGGCCGAGCGCAGAATACTCAGTGTTGAAGTTTCGCCCGAACATTACCATGAAACCGAGGTCGGCGGATATTATTTGCACACCAACCACTATTTGGAAGTGCCAGATATCGGGCAGGACATATCAACCTCCAGTCGGAAACGGCTGGACCGCTGCCGGATCCTCTGCCGGGCAACGCCGCCCTGCGACGTCAGTCATGTTATGGCGATACTGGGTGACCGTACTGATCGCGATTATCCGATCCATCGTGACGCGACTCTGCCGGATAAGGAGGCGACCCTGTGCTCCGCGCTCTATGATTTGGATCGCCGAGAGCTGCGGATCTTTCAGGAGAATCCGGTCCGGGAACCGGAGCGATACCTGCAGTTTTCAATTTAGCTCAGTTCTTATGCCACCGGCCTGTGTCAGTGAGAATTAAAAAAATTCTGCCCGAATGATCCGATACTCGTGTCCAAGGATCACCCGCAAGATAGTTCGCCAATGGTGAAAGGAGATCTGACCAGATGCCCAACCAAATACACCACCCAATTGCCAAGGAAATTTTAACGCGCTTTGCCGACCGAACCGTTCGATCCGGACAATGCGACATTCGCGCCAAAAAGCGGCTGCCCGGCGGCGACACGCGTGCGGCAACCTATTTTGCGCCCCATCCGGCCTACATGGCCTCCGGCAGCGGGTGTTATTTGCATGATGTCGACGGCAACGCCTACCTCGATTTATTAAACAACTATACCTCCCTTATCCACGGTCATGCCCATCCGGAGATTATTGCGGCCGCCATGACGCAGGGTGAGAAAGGTACGGTATTCGGTGCCGCCGGTGAAGTTCAGATTGAGCTTGCCGAGCATCTGTGTCATCGCATACCCGCAATGGATCAGATCCGTTTCTGCAATTCCGGAACCGAGGCGACCCTCTTCGCCATCCGGGCGGCCCGTGCGTATACCGGCAGGGATGGCATCATCAAGATGGATGGCGGCTATCACGGCTGCCATGATGCGGTGGAAGTCAACATTTTTTCGCATGCCGAAGGCTCATCCACCAAACGTATCGGGCCCGGCGTGGCGAACAGCGTACTTGAAGACGTTTGGGTCGTTGAATTCAACAACCTCGATGCGGTTGAAGGTCTGCTCAAATCAAACACTGACAGAATCGCCGCTATCCTGGTTGAGCCACTGATGGGTGCTGCCGGTGCTATATGCCCGCAGGCTGACTATCTCAAGGGATTGCGGACCCTGGCCGACCGATACAACGTGGTGCTCATTTTCGATGAGGTCATGACCTTTCGCCTTGATGTCGGGGGGCTGCAGGAAGCAGAAGGCGTTCAGCCCGATCTGACCACCCTGGCCAAAATTATCGGTGGCGGATTTCCGATCGGCGCTTTTGGCGGGCGCAAGGAGATCATGTCGCGGTTTGATCCGACCCACAAAGCACCGGTATTTCATTCCGGCACTTTCAACGGTAACAATATTACCATGGCCGCCGGCCTTGCCGCCATGGGATTATACGATTTGCAGGCGGTTACGAGGCTGAATCAGCTGGGTGACAGACTCCGGGACGGCATCAACGCTGTTCTGAAAGAGATCGGTGTTGGGGGCTGTGTGTCCGGTTGGGGATCTTTACTGCAATTGCACTGGCTGGACCGGAAACCTGCCAATGCTATGGAATCCATCGCAGGTTTGACAAAGGCCGGGGAACTTCCCCGGTTGGTTCACCTGGAGATGATGAACCGCGGCGTTTACGCTGCCCGCAGGGGCATGTTCTGCCTGTCCACACCCATGGCCCGAGTGGACATCGACAAAGCCGTCCTGGCATTTAGAGAAACACTCATGATGCTCAAGCCCTATATTGAAGAAACAACACCCCATTTGTTGCCCGATTGAAAATTGTACGTCAGAAACTGCAAATACAGCAAACAGCTCATCGTCTATCGAAACTTACTTGCATAAGCAAGGGATGCGATCCTGATTATCAATGGCGGATAAAGGCGAAATTTGAAGAGATCAGACCAAACTGCGACGAGTCTACCGCATAAGCCAGGTAGTGTCGGAAATTTTTTAAACCAATTAAAACAGAAAGGATCCATGAAATGGGAAAATTCAGAGAAAGTCGGACCGCGCACAATCTGCTGTGTTCATTTGCCGGGGAATCCCAGGCAAGAAACCGTTATACCTATTTTGCGGCCAGAGCAAAAGAAGAGGGATATCATCAAATTGCCGAGATATTCGAAGAAACGGCAAACCATGAATGCGAGCATGCCTTGAGATTTTTCAAGTTTTTCAATGGCGGTGAGCTGGAAATTACGGCCAGCTTTCCAGCCGGTGTGATCGGGCGCACTTATGACAACCTGCTGGCAGCGGCGGCCGGTGAAAAATTCGAACATTCGGAACTCTATCCCGGTTTTGCCGAGATCGCCCGTGAAGAGGGTTTCGGCCGGGCTGCGGAAACCTGGGATGCTGTTTCTGTTTCTGAAAAACAGCACGAAAAGCGCTATCGCGATCTCGCAGCCAACATTGAGGCCGATAGAGTTTTTCTGCGGAGCAGTGAGGTCGTCTGGAAATGCCGCAACTGTGGATATTTGCATACCGGCACAGAACCACCTGAGAAATGCCCCGCCTGCGTGAGGCCCCGGGATTATTTCGAGCTGCTGGGTGAAAACTGGTAACCCAAAAAGGAATGACGAGGGACGATAGAGGACGGATGAAGGACGAAAGGTGAAGGACGAGGGACGAAGGACGATCGACGAAGGATGTGGGCGAATGACGATTGACGAATGACGAAGCAGTAGTGTCGGCCAACGTGCCGACTTTTATTTCTAGCCTCGGTGGACTGCCTATAATTATTTTTCAATCAGGTAAAGCCTTCAGCGCAACCTGACTTACAAGGTCTTTGTCCTAAAATAGGTTGAACCTGGAACCTAATCAATACCTGGCTTCATTTATTTCACAGGTGAAAACGGATGTCGAAGCGGCTTCGCTTCGGCTGAGATCGTCGATGGCCAGCCGCAGGTCATGCGATGTAATCCGAAAAAATGGGAGTCGTCATGGATATTAACAGCGGTGACATTATCGGACAGGTGTTGCTCAAGCGCGGTGTCAAATTTTTATTTACACTGTGCGGCGGGCACATATCTCCGATACTGGTCGGAGCAAAAAAACAAGGCATTCGGGTGATCGATGTCCGCGACGAGGTGAACGCGGTGTTTGCTGCAGATGCCGTCGGCCGGCTTACCGGTGTTCCCGGGATTGCAGCGGTGACTGCGGGCCCCGGGTTGACAAACTCCCTGACAGCCTTAAAAAATGCGCAGCTGGCTCAAAGTCCCTTGATTTTGCTGGGAGGAGCGGCCCCGACGGTGTTAAAAAACAAGGGGGCCTTACAGGATATCGATCAGCTTTCCCTCGTAAAGTCCATTGTCAAAATGGCGGTCACCGTGCGCCACAACTGCGACATCATTTCCGTCATCGAGAGCGCGTTCGATGTCTGCCAGTCCGGGGTTCCCGGACCTGTGTTCGTTGAGTGTCCAATCGATATGCTCTACGGTGAATCCCTGGTGCGAAAATGGTATCATGTCGAATCCGATACAGGGAAAGGCGGAGGACTACGGAGCAAATTGCTGGATTATTATCTCAAGCGGCACGTGGACCGTATGTTTGCCTGTGATTTTGAGGATCTGAATCCCAGCGAGGCCACGGTTGTTGCAGCGGATTTTGACGGCAGCCTGGTGGCAGCGGCGGTAGAATTGGTAGCCATGGCGCACAAGCCGGTTTTAATTGTCGGCAGTCAGGCCATGCTTCATCCTGAGTTGGCTTCCAAACTTGCCGTTGCGGTGGGAGCATTGGGAATCCCTTTATTTTTGACCGGGATGGCCCGTGGCTTGCTGGGCAGATCTCACGCCCTACTCATGCGCCACCAGCGAAAAATAGCACTAAAAAATGCTGATTTGGTGATGCTTGCCGGGATGCCCTGTGATTTTCGACTGGGCTACGGGCGATCATTTGGCTCCGGGTCCCGTCTGATTTCGATCAACCGCAGCAAAGACGACCTGAAATTAAATTGCCGGCCGGATCTGGCGGTGCTGTCCGATCCGTTTCTATTCTTATGTGCCCTGGCTGATGTGCTGGCCTCTGAGGAGTCCGCCTGGGAATCCTGGATCCAGGAGCTCAGAAAAAATGACGATGAACGTGAGGAATTTATACGGAAAACCGCACGGGAAAACACCGATTTTCTCAATCCGCTTTCCCTATTAATAAGACTCAATGATTTTCTGGATGAAAAGAGTATCATCGTGGCAGACGGCGGTGATTTCGTCGGAGCGGCGGCCTATATTCTGAATCCCGGCGGGCCGCTGACATGGCTGGACCCGGGTGCATTCGGCACCCTCGGCGTCGGTGCCGGGTTTGCCCTGGGATCCAAACTGACCCAACCTGATTCCGAAGTTTGGCTGATCTACGGCGACGGCGCGGCCGGATTCAGCTTGCAGGAGTTTGACACTTTCGTCCGCCATCGGATACCGGTGATTGCCCTGGTGGGCAACGACGCCGGCTGGACCCAGATCGCCCGGGACCAACGGACGATTTTGGGTGACGATGTAGCCACCACCTTGAGACGGACCGATTATCATCTGGTAGCCGAAGGCTATGGCGGCAAAGGATTTGTCCTTGATAAGGAAGAAGACATCGATCGTGTCTTCGGGGAGGCCAGACAGGCGGTCCGATCCGGACAGCCGGTTTTGATCAATGCCCTGATCGGCAAAACGGATTTTCGCAAGGGATCGATATCCATGTAAAAATCAGCGGTCACCCGCAGCGGTGGCCCCGGTCCTTTCCAGGGGCCATCACCATACCCCCCGGCTTGCTGGTGGTCGCTGATTGCTAGAATAACCTCAAATTGAAGGAGTAAACTGATGAAGATTGTTAAAATTGCTATGATTCTTTTGTTTATCGTATCTGCCATTCAGATCAGTGAGGCGGCCGAGGAATCAAAACCGAAAGAGGAAAAACGTTTCAGCAATGAGGCCAACTTTGCCCTGGTCAATACCACCGGCAACTCGGATGCGCTAACTGTGGCGGGTAAAAATGAAATGAAATACAAATTCAGTGACCAGTGGGCCGGGTCGTGGGTGGTTGGTGCGCTGTACGGTAAAAGTGACGGTGAAAAGAATGCCGAAAGATACTTCACGGACCTGCGTGCCGATTACACCATCAACGAGCGCTGGTATGCCTATGGCCTGGGTTCATGGTTTCGGGACGAATTTGCCGGATTAGACAATCGGCTCGGCATTGGTCCGGGTGTCGGTTATAGATTCTTGATCGGCCCGAAACATTTTCTGCTGGGTGAAGCCGGTTTAAACTATGCCTATGAAGACTATTCGGATTCAGATGAAGACAACAGGCAGTTTTTGGAAGGTCGCCTTTTTGGAAAATACGAATGGGCGTTCACCGAGAAAACAAAATTCTCCCAGGGATTGGAATACCTGCAAAGCTTTAAAGACAGCAAGACACGAAGGCTCAATTCAGAAACCGCCCTCGTCACGGCAATCACCGATATCCTGGCCCTTAAAATATCGTATACTGTTTTTTACAACAACGATCCCCGGCCGAGCGATCTTGACGAAACCGATACGATTCTGGCGACATCATTGGTGGTCACGTATTAGACGATTTTCGGTCTTTTGCTGACAGCAAGTTATCATAGACTGAAGGTGTCAAGTGCGCTTAGGACTGAGCGACTTGGCTTCGTGACACCCGGAATTTTGCAACGATGTCAAACGATCCGTCTGCATGAAGGCTTAAAGGTGCTTTCTTTCAATCCAAGTTGCGGCCAAATTCACGGTATCCTGCTATTTCATATGATGCGGGAAAATCGATTTCCAGTCGCGCTGCATATCCACGATGGTCCAGCCCTCGGTCTTGGCCGTGTCGAGTGCCTGATCGAGGCGCCCCACGGCAGAAGCGCGATCGTAGGCCCACTCGCGTTTCGAGTCGGTGTGGCGCACAAGGCCCATGAATCGCGGTGCGGGTCCGGCGGCCGTCCATTGCAGCATCTGTAAATCGCCGTCGGAATTGCCGAATGCCAGGATGGGTCGACGGCCGATATGCTGGTTGATGCCGACCGGCTTGCCGTGTTTGTCATCGATGAAGTTGATTTCCGGCAGGCGCAACAGGACGGGTGAACCGCCGCGCAGTTCGAATTTGGTTTTGATGCTGCTGCCGATAACTTGCTCGGGCGGGATACCATAAACCTTTTCGGTCCAGGGGCGCATAAACTCGATGCCGCCGCCGGACACAATGTAGGTTTTAAACCCGTTGGCCCTCAGATAGGCCAACAGTTCGAGCATGGGCTGATAGACAAGCTCGGTGTATGGCCGATGGAAGCGCGGATGTCGGGCCTTCGCCAACCAGTCCTGTACGATTCGGGCGAATTCGTCGGTCGTCACACCGGCGTGGGTTGCCATGACCAGCTCCAATAGGGCCTGCTCACCGCCTGCCAATACTTTTTTCAGGTCGCCGGCTAGAGCCGATTTGAAAGGCTCTTTTGTCTGCCATTCAGGGTGCTGCGGTGCCATCTCCCTGACCCGGTCGAGCGCGAATGCAAGCTGAACGTAGATCGGTTGTTCGATCCACAAAGTGCCGTCATTGTCAAAAACAGCAATCCGCTCAGATTCGGGTACATAATCAGCGCCGCCGATCTTGGTGACGCGCCCCACAAAATCGGTAATCGCCTTTTTGGCGGCCCCCTTGCTCCAGGACGGCAGCATGTCATCATTTGCTGCAAGGGGCTGCACGACTAAAATCGTCAGCAGCATGGCGACTAAGACAAGGCGATATTTCATGTTCATTCCTCGCATTTTCTGCTAACCTCAAATTGTGTTGGACGGGGCCGGCCTTCCAACCAATGGCCTACCCCATATGAATTGAGATGAAAGAATTTTAGTGATCAATGTGCACCACCAGGCGTCAGCATCTTCTCCATCACCTGATCCAGACCGAAGGAGGCGGCTTTCTGCCGCGGCGGGAATTCCTTGAAGGTTTCCAAAAATTTACCCACATAGGCCTGGGCCGGTACTAACAAGTAGGCGCGGTCCAGCAACCAGTCAAAATAGGTATTGGAAGTGATGGTTGCCCGCTCGTAAGGATCACGGCGCAGATTAAATATCAAAGGTACTCGCAGTGGGACGAAGGGCTCCATCCAGACACGAAATGTGCCCGGCGACTTCTGTTCCATGAAGATCAGTTTCCAATCCTGATATCGAAGGGCCGTCAGATCACCGTCGTCCGAGAAATAAAAAATCTCGTTGCGGGGGCCTTTGTCGGTTTCTCCTGTCAGCAGCGGCAGAATATTGTAGCCGTCCAGGTGCACCTTGTAGCTGCGTCCAATGGTCTCAACTTCTCCCTGTTTGAGCTTTTGTTTGATGTCGGGCTCACCGGCAGCCGCCAGGAACGTAGGCAGCCAATCCATGTGATGCACAATCTCGTTGGTGACGGTGTCGGCCGGAATTCTCCCAGGCCAACGCACCATGGCCGGTACACGCCAGCCACCCTCCCAGTTGGTGTTCTTCTCTCCTCGAAAGGGCGTCATGGCCGCATCCGGCCAGGTGTTCATGTGAGGTCCGTTGTCGGTGGAGTAAAACACAATGGTATTGTCGGCGATGTCGAGCTCGTCGAGCAGTTTGAGAAACTTGCCGATGTGCATGTCGTGCTCGACCATGCCGTCGGAATACTCGTCCTGGCCGCTAATGCCGCGCAATTCTGTTTTGACATGGGTGCGAAAGTGCATGCGTGTGCCGTTCCACCAAACAAACCAGGGTTTTCCGGCAGCCTCCTGTTCCTTGATGAATTCGAGGGCCCGATCCGAGGTCTCATCATCGACCGTCTCCATCCGTTTTTTGGTCAAAGGGCCGGTGTCTTCTATTTTTTGGGTGCCGTCGGGCATGGCCCAACTATGAATGACACCCCGGGGGCCGAATCTTTTACGGAACGATGGGTCTTTCGGGTAGTCTTCGTTTTCCGGTTCTTCTTCGGCATTGAGGTGGTAGAGGTTGCCGAAGAACTCATCGAAACCGTGATTGGTCGGCAGGTGTTCGTCTTTGTCACCGAGGTGATTCTTGCCGAATTGGCCCGTCGCGTAACCATGTGCCTTGAGCAGACCCGCAATCGTCGGATCCTCCTCGCGCATACCCAGATCGGCTCCCGGCAAGCCGACCTTTGATAGCCCGGTGCGAAAAACGCTCTGG
>JASFSK010000122.1:0-9992 GCA_050114455.1 Desulfobacterales bacterium
AAAAGTATGTCTGGCCAAGGCCCTGATAAACGAACCCCAGGTGTTGCTGTTGGACGAACCGACGCGGGGTATTGATGTTGGCGCCAAGTTGGAAATTTACCGTCTGATGTCCGACCTGGCCAAACAGGGCAAGTCGATTATTTTCGTCAGTTCGGAGCTGCCCGAAGTGATCGGCTGCTCCGATCGGGTCTATTCGATGGCCAATGGAAGAATCACCCAAGAATTTATCGGCGATGCCATCAACGAAGAAAACATTTTGAAATACTGCCTGAAAAAGGATGCTGAAGAGGCAACAGCCATATGAAAGTCAACCGATCTATTTTTTCGAACAGTGAATTTATCGTCTTTTTAGGACTATTAGGCATCGGCGTGTTTTTCTCGATCGCATCGCCGGTGTTTCTCACCCGCTTTAACCTGATGAATATCCTACTGCAGTCCTCCACCCAGGGTATCATTGCCATCGGTATGACCTTCGTTATTCTCACCCAAGGTATCGACCTGTCGGTTGGTTCCCTGGTTGCGCTCTCCGGCGTAGTCATGGCGATCATGCTGCATCTGAACATCCCGGTCTCACTGGTTTTGGCCATCAACCTGCTGTTTGGGGCCGCCGTTGGCATATTCCAGGGGCTGGCCATAACCAAAATCAGAATGGCACCGTTTATCGTCACCCTGTCGGTAATGGCCATGGCCAGGGGACTGACCATGATACTCAGCGAAGGCAAGACGATCTTTTCTTTCCCTGAAAGCTTCAATTACCTGGGGTCGGGAAAATTAGGCCCGATATCGGTAACCGTGATCGTTTTTCTGTTATACGCCATCGTGGCTGAAATCATTTTGCGCAGCACCGTCATCGGACGGAATATATATGCCGTGGGGTCGAACATCAAAGCCGCTGCGCTTTCGGGCATAAAGACCAACTGGATATTGAATTTTGTCTATGTGGTCTCAGGTGTTTCCTGTGCCATTGCCGGGATAATCCTCACCGGCCGCCTCGACGCAGCCATGCCGACCGCTGCAACAGGCTACGAGCTCGATGCCATTGCCGCGGTGATTATCGGCGGTGCATCACTTAGCGGCGGCAAAGGCACTATCATTGGCACCATCATCGGGGTGTTGATGATCGGGGTCATCAACAACGGAATGAACCTGCTGAATGTGCCCCCTTTCTGGCAAAACTTTATCAAAGGCGCGGTCATTTTTATCGCGGTCATGATTGACAGCCTGAAAAACCGGCCAACAGAGGGATAGAGCGGATAGATCATGCTGGAATGCCTTTCTGCGGCAGCAGCTTGTGTGAAATTACATTGAATGACGATCGACGAAGGACGATTGACGAATGGTGGATGGTTGCGTTTGATCCAAGCTTTTTGGGTTTCGTTGCACTCTACCCAACCTACCTTTTTTCAACGATATTGCGAAATGCGAAACCCAATAACGACCGGTTTCGATACCGAGCCTAAAAAGTTTCTTTTTGATCGGACTGGGCGCCCGCGGCCAGCGGCTGCCGCCCGTATGAAAATTTAGTGCCTTTTCAGCAGGCCTGACGGATTTGACGGATTGGTGGGAGCGGCTTTCTAGCCGCGATGCATTCGGCAATCGCAGCTGGAAAGTCGCTCCCACGAGCTAAAGAAATAATCGATTCAAAACTACAAGGAGAAAAGACGCATGAAAGCAGCTGTGTGGTACGGCAGAAAAGATGTTCGGGTGGTCGATGTTCCGGATTCGCCCAGTCCCGGGCCTGGAGAAGTTAAAATCAAAGTGGCTTGGGTGGGTGTCTGCGGCACAGACCTCCATGAGTACGCCGCCGGTCCGATCTTTATGCCCATCGAACCGCACCCCTTGACGGGCAAATCGGCACCCCTCATCGCCGGACACGAATTCAGCGGCGTCATTGAAGAAGTCGGGCCGGATATCGATCAGTTCACCCCCGGCGATCGCGTTACGGCCGATTCTGCAACCTGGTGCGGCGAGTGCTGGGCCTGCCAGCGCCATGAATACAGCCTGTGCGAAAAAGTGGCTTTTCTGGGCTTGGGTCGTGATGGTGTTTTCGCTCAGTATATCACCTTGCCGGTCGCCGGGGTGTACCACATCCCACCAGAGCTGTCGCTGGAAAATGCATCTTTTTGCGAGCCAACGGCGGTCGCCCTGCATGCCCTGCGGCGAGGGCGCATGATGCCCGGAGACAACGTCCTGGTGATCGGTGCCGGAAATCAAGGACTACTGACCTGGCAAATATTGAAGCATTCAGGGGCTCATCAAGTTTTTGTTGCGGCCCGCAAAGGTGTGCGGGCGGATTTGGCGCGTCAGTTTGGCGCCGAGGTATTGGACCCCACCGAAATCGATGTCGTCGCTGAAATCAAAGACCGCACCAACGGGGTCGGCGTTGACCTGGCCGTTGAAACCGCGGCCCAGCCCGAAACCGTAACCATGGCCCTGGAGGCGACCCGCAAACTGGGTCGCGTGGTCGAAGTCGGCATTTTCGAAAAACCGGCCACCTTTGAGTTGAATGACCTGGTTTTTCAAGAGCGGGAACTCATCGGTATTATCAACAACAGCGGCGAATTCCCACAGGCAATTCAGATGATGGCCGACGGCCGCGTCGATCCGGGTCCGATGATCAGCAGCCGGATATCATTGGAGAATGTTGTTGAAAAGGGATTCGAGGAATGTATTCGAAATAAACGCGCCAATGTAAAAGTGATCGTTAACTGCAACGAGGATCTTTGCGAATTCTAAAATCAGCGGCCACCATCAGAGATGGCCCCAGAAAGTAGATATCTCTGATGGTGGCAGCTGATCACCAACGTTGCCGGGGAGCAAACATTTTTTCGGCATTTGCCGTTAAAGATTTTATCCACGGGATGTTAAAAAAATTGATTGGTCACAAGGATATCCAAATCCGGGACATCGATCCAATTTGTGCTTGACATATTGACAGCGTTTCGTTATTTCATCGTAAAAGTTTGAGTTAATTGGTAATTTGCAAAACAACCGAAAACAAGGAGATGGAAGGTGAAACGATCGGCAATTCTTAGTGTACTCATATTTTGTTTGCTTTTCTCTGCGACATCTGCGGTAGCGGTGAAGTACAAAAAGGTCAAATCGTTTAAAGATGTCGGCCAAAACAGAGCGTTTATGATTGCACTGACCGAGCAAGTATCTCCCGACCAGCTCGAAGATGCGCTCTGGGAGATCGTCAACAAACAAATGGAGAAATACGGTCAGGCACCCCAGATGTGGATCTTTTTCTTCGACAACAAAAAATATACGCCCAAAAAGTTCCCCATCAAGGGCAAAGCCCTTGATCATCTCATCGCCACCTATTTTTACGCCACCGATACCCGCAAAAAAGACCTGAAAATCTTGACCCAGGAAGACAGAGATAAATTCAAACAGGCACAGGAGATAAAGTCGCCTATGTGGAAAGGGCAATAACCCCCTTGGTTTCATGACAAAATGTAATTCCAATCATTCAACGGACACAAGGAAAGGAGGGCAGATTAGAAAGAAGTTCGTCACCGTCATGGCAGATAACAGCGAAAATAATTGATTCTACAACGACTGGCGGAAGTTCCGGTCCACTTCAGCAAAGGAGGTACGGTACGATGGACGAGAAAAAAGGTGCACCTGAGAACGTAAAAAAATGGTTTCAACGCAACAAAGACTTTCAAGAAATTCAGGAACATGTCAACAAGGACGGCCTGGTTGGCTTTGCGGAGAAACAGGCGAAGTTAATGGATCGCCGTAAATTTATGAGTACCATGGCCATGACCGCCGGCGGGCTGACGGCCCTCAGCCAATTTGGCCTGGAGTCTGAAGCCCAGGCGGCGCCGAAGCGATTCAAGGCGGCCTATTCGGCAATTATCATGGCTGTTTTCTGGGTAACCAAAGGCGCCGAAACCTTCCAGCATCTTGGCAAACTGGCCGGCTTTGACTTTGATATCTACGATGCCACCGCCGACGCCGGCAAGCAGCGCTCACAAATCGACTTAATTGCCTCCAAAGCCGATGAATACGATGTCGTTTTCATCCATCCGGCTGCCATCGGAGCCTACACCGAACCGGTCAAGGAATTGATCAGCAAGGGCGTGGTCGTGGTCGATATTGACACCCTCCTGGTGCCGGATCTGTCCACCATTGACATCCTGACCTTCACCGAGCCCGACAACATATTTATGGGCAGCCAGGTTACGGAGTACCTTTGCAAAAAAATCGGCTACAAGGGCAATGTCGTCCACACCCAGGGGCAGTTGACCCACACCGGGGCCCAGGGCCGGGCCAAGGGCTTTCGGCAAACCGTTTCTAAATATCCGGATATTAAAGTCATCGACGAAACACCCGGCGAGTGGAGCGTGGACAAGACCCGTCAGATTTGGGATAGTCTGCTGGTTAAACACGGCCAGATTGACGGCGGTTTTTTCCACAACGACGATATGGCCCTGGGTGCCTATGCCGCCCTACAAGCGGTCGACCGCGACAAGGATACCGTGCTCTGCGGCGTGGATGCCATGGCTCCGGCCTTGCGAGCTCTTAAGAAGGGACAGATCCAGGGTACGGTCTTTAATCCGGCCTGCCGTGTCCACGGTTATGCCTTCTGGGCGGCCTGGTTTCATATGGTGAACAAGGTCAAGAAGGCTGATATTCCAACATTTATCCGCTGCGACGGTCCGGTCGTCACCGTGGATTCCAAACCGGAGGAGATCGACAGCTATATCTGGTGTAATGAACATTTTCTGATCTAATTACAATCAGCCGATAGGATTGAAACCAGGTTTTAGAAAAGACCTGGTTTCTTCTTAATGGAACATTTTTAGGGAGCGAAATTGGCCTCGGATCATACAAACAGTCAAATAGCGGTTGAGATGGTCGGTATCACCAAAAACTTTGGCGGTGTGACGGCCCTCAAGAATGTCGACTTTGCCGTTACAGCCGGTGAGGTCCGGGGGCTGGTCGGTGAAAACGGCGCCGGCAAGAGCACTCTGATGAAAATTCTCTCCGGCGCCCAAGCAGATTATCAGGGCGACATGAATGTCTGGGGGCAAAAGGTCCGGTTTGGCGGGACTTCGGATGCTTCCAGCCATGGTATTGGGATGATTTACCAGGAGCTGTCGGTCATCGGCTGTCTGACGGTGGCGGAAAACAACTTTTTGGGCAAACAACCGCTCAACCGCCTGGGCGTCGTCAAATGGACGCATATGCGCCGCGAAGCCCAAGCGCACCTGAAAAACCTTGGCATCGAGGTCGACGTCGACACACCGCTCAATCAACTGCCGTTTAGCGTTCGCCAGATGATTGAGATTGCCAAGGTCATCTTTTCCGGGGCCCGCATCATCATTATGGACGAACCGACCTCCTCGCTTGCCCAGGCTGAGATCAGACAGCTTTTTGAGTTAATTCAAACCCTCAAACAACAGGGCAATACCATTATCTTCATCTCACATTTTATCGAAGACGTTTTGGAGGTGTCCGATTCCATCACCATTCTCAAAGACGGCATGGTGGTTGACACATTGGCAAACTCAGGCATTACCAAACATGATGTCATCAATTCCATGATAGGAACCACATCCAGCCATCTGGTCCGTGACGTTGATGAGCTCGTGCAACTGCAGTCGACAGACGCCGAAACGGTTTTAGCGGTAAATGGATTGTCCAAGTCCGGGGCGTTTGAAGATGTGTCTTTTGGTCTCCAGCGGGGTGAGATTCTCGGCTTATACGGATTGCTGGGTGCCGGCCATGAAGAGGTGGGCCGTGCCATATTCGGTCTAAAAAAATACAATAAAGGTATGGTAAAGTTGGAAGAAAAACCGGTTCCGGCCGGTCGCCCACACAAAATCAAGGACGTGGGAATTGCCTACATTTCTGAAGATCGGGGAGGCTCCCTGTTTCACCAGTTCGAAATATTCAAGAACATCTCGCTGCCCTATCTGGCCAAGGTTTTGGGACCGCCGTTCAGCTGGTTGATAAAAATACGAAAAGAAATCGCAATGGCGGATCGTCAAATTGAAAATTTTGGCATCAAAACGTCCGGACCGACAGCCCCGGTGAGTTCGCTCAGCGGCGGCAATCAACAAAAAGTGGCCCTGGCCAAGTGGCTCACCACGATGCCCAAAGTCATCATTCTCCAGGAACCGACGCGGGGCGTGGATGTTGGTGCCAAGTCGGAGATCGTCCAGTCGATTCGCAATCTCAAAGACCAGGGGCTTGCCTGCATTGTGATTTCCATGGAGCCCGAGACCATTCTGGACCTTTGCGATCGGGTGTTGATTTTCGCAAGGGGCAAGGTCGCACATGAGATTAAAAATACAGCTACATCTAAATCCAAACTAATGGAGTTGACCTAAAAATGGCTGACCAAACCACCGCAACTGCCGCAGGCAGCAATTCCGGCGTCGTTCACAATCTGATTCAATGGATCAAACCGCGTACCCGCATTCTGGCGCCTTTGTTCACCCTGATTGTCCTGGCTATATTTTTCGGAATTGTTACCGATCACTTCCTGACCCTGCGCAATCTGGAAAACATCGTGGAGCAGGCCTCTCTGCTCGCCATTTTGGCAACCGGTGTTACCATGGTGCTGCTGCTCGGTGAGATCGATCTTTCCTTTGCCAATGTGGCAACCCTGATTGGGATGGTCATGGCGCTGATGGCCGACGCCGAATTTGCAGTTGTCTGGATTATTCCGGTCTGCTTTATCATTGCCCTGGCAGTCGGCTTCACCAACGGTTATATTTCGGCCTATATCCGCGTGCCCTCGTTTATGGCGACCCTGGCCATGTACCAGGTAGCTTACGGGGTGGCGCACTATGCCAGTCATGCCACCCCCGTGTTTTCGGTTCCCCAAATTTTCAGGCTTTTGGGCAATAAAAACCTGGGAATCATACCCTGGATATTCATCTGTGCCCTGATCGTCATGGCCGGCGCGCACTTCCTGCTGCGCTATACCCGTTTCGGCCGTTATATCTATATGACCGGCGGCAATGTCGAAGCGGCCCGGGTGTCGGGTGTCAACACCCGCTTGGTCGTCACCGCCGTGTTCTGCATCGCTGGTTTGACGTCTGGTTTCGGCGGCATGCTCGGCATCGGCCGCCTGGGTGTTGCCTATGACAACACGATGAACAGCAAGCTCATCGATGGCATCGCGGCGGTGGTCCTGGGGGGAACCTCATTGACCGGTGGAGAAGGGGGGATGCTGAACACCGTCATTGGCGTTCTCATCTGGACCTCATTGGGTATCGGTTTGGACCTGATGGACATCTCGATCTACATCAAAGATCTGGTCCGCGGAATCATCCTGCTGCTGGCTTTGATCTTCAATATTATCGTGCAACGGTCGGCTCAAGTCGAAGAGTAGCAAGAGCAATTGCTCAGGCACCTTTTGTTTCTTCCTTAACTATCCCGACCAAATCGTCAACACTGCGGATGCTGCCGCGTTCAAGGATCCAGCGCGATCCGATTTTAATCGCCAGTCGTTCGCATTTTGCCCGCTTTTCAAGGTCCTCGATACTGGTAATATCCCATATACTGACAATTCCCATCATACGGCGCAGCATCTTGGCGCCGCCATGACCGGCAGTATCATGCAGTATGTTTTGGATATAGCGACGGCGAAATTCGGCAAAGGTCTGCTCGCCATCGGGAAACTCCCAATATTTAGAGGGCATCAGCTCTCCTTGATTGTTGCCGATCCAAATTTCTTCAAACTTGCGGGCAAACTCGTTCCATATATCCCGCACAATTTCGAGCAAATAAGCCTGGTAGGCTGCCCGCTCATCGGGATCAGGGGTGTGGGCATAGTGGGACAGATGGTTGAGCACTAAATTTTCAAGGACCGCACCGACATCAAACCCCATGGGTCCATAGAACGCAAACTCAGGATCAATCACCCGGGTGTCGTTTTCATTGACCATGATGCTGCCGGTGTGCAGGTCACTGTGGATCAGAGCCTGGCCGCTCGTCATGTAATTTGCTTTCATCTCAGCCAGGGCCAGCTTAAGTTCACCGTTGGCCCGCACGGCTTGAACTTCCGCATCAATTTCCGGGTTCCAATTATTTTCGGGAGACTCCATGTAAGGATTCGTAAAAACAAAATCCTCTTGGATTTTGCACAAGTGGGGATTGATGAATTTGGCCTGCAGTTCCTTTTTGTCGACACCGCTCAAGTAGAGGTCGGACGTAAAGAAGAGACTGCGAGCCATAAAAGTAGAAATATGATCCACAAAACAAGGAAACTTTTGGCGCTCCACCAAGGGCTTGCGCATGATCTCGTGGTGTCTCAGGTACTCCATGACGACAATTGACATGTCTTCATCAAAATCATATACCTTGGGCGCCAGGCCGGGTGCCAGTTCATTGTGTTTGAGAAGCGCCTGGGTTTCGAAGCGCATGCGCTCTCTGGTGAGCGGCCAGGAATCACCGGCAACCCGCAAGTAGGGCAAGGCCTGTTTGAGAACAACGGCCTGGCTCGGATCATTCGGATTTTCAATGATAAACACCAGGTTCAAATTGCCGTCGCCCACTTCTTTAGCCACCAAACCATCGCAGTCGGGCAGTATTTCTTTGAGTGCGGATCGGTCTCTCAGATAATCGATTACGCTCTTGCTATCCAGGGCATGATAGGTCACGGTGTACTCCTCTACATATTGCAATCTTTAAGATTTGTCTGATCAACCAAATTCGACAGATGAAGGGCCAATGTCAATTAACGTTTCTCAGGATACAATCCCAGCACACCCTCCGCCGATGCCTCGCAGATGCCGCGCTCGGTAATCAAGCCGGTCACCAGCCGTGCCGGGGTGACATCAAAGGCGTAGTTTCCGGCATGGCTGTCTTCGGGCATCAATAAAACGCTTTTGATCTCACCGTCCAGCAAACCCGGGATGTATTTAACTTCGGTTTCATCTCGGTTTTCGATCGGGATTTCCTTGACACCGTCCTGAATTTTCCAGTCGAAGGTTGACGAGGGTAAGCCGACATAAAAAGGTATGTTGTTGTCCTTGGCCGCCAAGGCCTTCAGATAGGTGCCGATTTTGTTGGCCACGTCACCGGTATAGGTCGTTCGGTCGGTTCCTGTAATGACCAGATCCACCATGCCATGCTGCATCAGATGCCCACCGACATTGTCGACGATGACGGTGTGCGGTACACCGTGTTGTCCGAGTTCCCAGGCGGTCAAGCTGGCACCCTGGTTGCGGGGCCGGGTTTCGTCCACCCAGACATGCACCTTCAGGCCTTTATCGTGAGCCGCGTAAATCGGCGCCGTCGCGGTGCCATAGTCGACGAATGCCAACCATCCGGCATTGCAATGGGTCAGAACGTTGACCACGTCATCGCCTTTTTTCCGGCTGATGTCTTCGATGATACTCAGACCGTGCTCTCCAATGCGACGGCAAAATTCGGCATCTTCATCCGCGATGGTTTGGGCCATGTCCCGCGCAACGCCAATCTTGGCCTCGACGTCACCTTCACTGGACTTTAGGGCCTCAAGCTGGCGTTTGACCGCCCATTCAAGATTGACTGCCGTGGGGCGGGTAGCGATCAATTTATCACCATCGGCTGACACGGAATCCATAAAGGCCTGCTCGGATTCCCGCGGCGCATTCAAAGCAGCGATGTACATACCAAACCCTGCGGTGGCCCCAATTAATCCGGCACCGCGAACATACATGTCCTTGATCGCACGGGCAACGTCATCCACGGTCTTGAGATCCTCAATTACAAACTTGTGCGGCAGCAGGCGCTGGTCAATAATCTGAACAGTATTGGCGTCATCTGTGTTCAACCAAATTGTGCGATAATGTTTACCGTGTACTTTCATTTGGGTACCCCTTCTCTCCAGGAAATTCTTTTTAGTGGTGAAGTATATACATAAAAAAAGGGCAATTATGTGTCAAGAGGAATTAATTGCCCCTTTTAGCTAGTCTTGACAGGCAAAAGACGGAGGATGAAATGCCTGAGCCTTCTCAATGAATCTCCCCGCGGCAAGCTGCGGG
>JASFSK010000123.1:0-9983 GCA_050114455.1 Desulfobacterales bacterium
GGCAGAAGTGCGCGGTGTTACCGACACAGAGGTCGTCATTGGCTGGACAACACCACTATCCGGCCCGGCAGCCCTCTGGGGTGTCACCGGTTTGGGCGGCAAAGCCTGGGCCGATTACATCAATGACCAGGGCGGGATCCACGGTCGCAAAATTAAAGTTTTGTTAAAAGACGATGGGTATAATCCCGCACGTGCCATGGCGAACTTAAGAGAAATGAAAAACCAGGTTTTTGCGGTCTGTGGGCTACTGGGAACGGCGATCGTGAACGCTTCCAAGGATTTTTTTGGAGAAAACAAAATTCCGTTAATCACTGCCTACGGTGATATCCGAATCTGGACTCGGGTATCTCCAGAATCATTGAAATACGCATTTATCACGTATCCTGATTACGAGGACGAGGGCAAATATATGACGACCTGGGCCGTCAAAAACCTTGACAGCAAGAAAGTTGCGGTCTTCTATCAGAATGACGATTACGGCAAAATGGGACTGGAAGGTGTCAAAAAAGGACTGGCCGCCACCGGCAACAAAGCAAAGCTTGTGAGCGCCGTACCATATGAATTCACCGAACGCGCCCTGAGTACCCATGCCCTCAAACTCAAGGAGTCCGGCGCCGATACCATGGTAATGTATGCTGATCCCACCCACGCAGCCATCATTACCAAAACAATAGCCAAGGTTGGTTATCAGCCTACTGTCCTGGCTTCGTTTCCGTTAGCCGATGCGATCATGTACAAAATCGCCGGACCGACCTGGGAAGGGACCTATGTGGGTCTCCCCGGGAATTCCGGGCTGCCGGGCACCGATCCGGACGCCGATCGGGTTGCCGACATCCTGAAAAAGTACAACCCCAAAATCGAAGGCAAAGAGTTTCTAGCTCTTTTCGGTGCCACATCGATGATGCAGCTGGCAGAGGGCTTAAAAAACGCCGGACGAAATCTGACCCCTGAGTCGATGATTGCGGGCATGGAACAGATCAAAGACTGGAAAGCCGAAAATCTGGGAGCAAGGGTCACCTATAGCCCGGATCGCCATAACGGCAACAACGCGTCGCGAATGGGTCAAGCCAAAGACGGAAAGGTTGTCGGACTGGAGCCCTTTACTGTTTTTCAACCCCTATTTTAAGATGATGGATATATTGCATACCCGGGGGCTCTCGATTAGTTTCGGGGGTATCCGAGCCCTTCAGAATGTAGATCTCAGTGTCAAACCTGAAGAAATCCTGGCGGTGATCGGACCGAATGGATCCGGCAAAACGACGCTTTTTAACTGTATATCCGGCGTGTATCGACCGGACGGTGGAGAAATATCATTTGAAGGGCAAAGCCTGCTGGGGCTCTCCCCCGATGCCGTTGCCAAACGGGGGGTTGCCCGCACGTTTCAAAATCTAAGGCTATTTCTTCATATGACAGTCCTGGATAATTTACTGCTGGGCCGCCATGTTAAATTCAGAAAAAATCCTGTGAATGCCTATTTGCGCCGGCGGGGTGAAGAGCTGCACCAGCGTGAGATTGTCGAGGAAATCATTGATTTTCTGGATTTGCAGGCCTATCGGCAGTCACGCATTTCCGACTGTGCTTACGGCATCCAGAAGCGTTGCGAAATCGGCCGGGCCATTGCCATGGAACCGCATTTGCTGCTTCTCGATGAACCCATCGCCGGGTTAACGGCAGAAGAAAAAGAGGAATCCGCTTATCACATTACGGAAATCCGCGGCCGCTATAAAACCGCCATAATTCTGGTCGAACACGACCTCAGAATCGCATCGCGCCTGGCGGATCGCATGATTGCTTTTGACCATGGGGAGCTAATCGCCCAGGGCACTCCCGAAGAAGTACAGCAGTCCCCGGCCGTTATTCAGGCTTATCTGGGAGATGAATAGCAGGAAGGGGAATTTCGAATGCGGAAGTGGGAATTCGGAATGCGGAATAAAAAATCGGATAGCTTCTTTTTCCTGTTAGATTCTCTCCGGCAGCCGGTGGCTTATGAATTGGGTTAATCGCAGTACAGATGGACCGCTTTGCTTTAATGTATAGAGGAAATATATATTGGTATCGCCTTTACTAAAAATCGCAACCATCGAAACCCTTTACCATGATCGTATTTATGCACTTCATGGGCTTTCGCTGGAAGTAAAAGAAAAAGAAATATTTACGGTTCTGGGGCCCAATGGCGCCGGTAAAACGACGTTGCTGAAAACAGTCGCCGGTCTGCTAAAGGATCAGCCCAAAAAAGGCACCATCGAGTTCTTGGGTAAACGCATTCATCGGCTGGCTCCAGAACGGATTGCGCGCCAGGGTATCGTCTATGTACCGGAAGACCGTGGATTATTCAGGGAACTGACCGTGCGGGAAAACTTGGATTTGGGCTGTTGGGGCCGAAAGGACAATCAGCTGAAAGAAGATTTTACTTTTATTTACAAACTTTTCCCGATTCTGAAAGAACGCGCCGGCCAGGAGTCGGAAACCCTTTCCGGTGGAGAGCAGCAGATGCTGGCCATGGCCCGGGCCATGTTGCGCAGACCGAAGCTTCTGATGCTCGATGAGCCTTCACTCGGTTTGGCCCCCAAGGTTGCACGCCAGGTATACGATGCCTTGTTGAAAATTAGCCAGGCCGGAACAACGATTCTGCTGGTCGAGCAAAATGCCAAACTGGCCCTGAGTATCGCCACCTATGGTTATATCATGGAATCCGGCCGAATTGTACTTGAAGGAACGCCCCCGGAACTTCAGTCAAACGAGGATGTTCAGGAGCTTTACCTGGGAGTAGGCAAGGAGACGAGCTCACCCAAGGGTTGGCGGCTCTACAAAAAAAGGAGGACTTGGTAATGGGGATCCATGCGGCCACCTTCCCCCACCTGTTTTTTCAACAGGTCAACACGTATCGCAATCGAGTTGCCCTGCGGCGCAAAGAATTCGGTATCTGGAAGCGAATCACCTGGGAAGAATATGGGCAAATGGTGAAGACAACCTCTGCCGGACTCATTCGTGCCGGACTGCTCGCCGGCGATCGGGTCGCGATTCTGGGAGATAACCGACCCGAATGGCTCGTATGTCATCTGGCGGCCATGGCCATCGGGTGTGTGACCTGTGGCGTTTACTCTACGAATGCGCCCCAACAGGTTGCTTATGTGGTCGGCCACTCTGAATCCAAGCTCCTTTTCGTTGAAAATGAAGAGCAGGTCGACAAGGTTCTGCAAATTCATAAAGACCTGAATCAGCTCAAAATGGTGGTTGTCTGGGATCCAAAAGGTCTCTGGGGCTTTACCCACGAAGGTATCCTGTTTTATGACGAGTTTCTCGAACAGGGCAAGACCTACCTTAAAAATTATCCACTCTGCGTTGCCGAACGCATGGATGCCATAGATCCCCAGAAAACCGCCATGATGATTTACACCTCGGGGACCACCGGTCGTCCCAAAGGTGCCATGATCAGCCACAACAATATTTTAAGCCTGACAGATTCATTTACCCGCGCAGTTGCCTTCCGCATCGATGATGAATTGTTGTCTTATCTGCCCCTGGCCCATATCTATGAAAATATTCTTTCTGTTTTCCAGGCCATTCGCAGCGGTGGAACCGTTAACTTTGTTGAAAGCATGGACACCTTACCCCAGAATCTACGGGAAGTTTCACCGACCATTTTTGCCAGTGTTCCCCGAATCTGGGAAAAATTCATGTCCATGATTGAAATCCGGATGTCAGATTCAACCCTTGTCAAGCGCGCTTTCTACCGCCTGGCGTTACGGGTGGGTCTTCGATTCGTACGCACCCCCAAACGATCCCGCCTGCGGGTGCTCTGGGGCCTGGCCTACTGGCCGCTTTATTTTCTGGTCTTCTACCATCTGAAACGACAGCTTGGGCTTGAACGGGTGCGCTATGGTGTCTGCGGAGCCGCCCCGGCATCACCGGAGCTGTTTGAATTTTACAATGCCCTGGGGGTCCCGTTGCGGGAAGGGTACGGCCAAACGGAATCCACGGGCGTCATCGCAATTCAAAGAATCGACAACCAACGGTTGGGTTACGTCGGAGAGCCCCTTCCGGGGGTAGAGGTTAAGATCGCCGGGGATGGTGAAATCTTGGCCAAAGGTCCCAACGTATTTCAGGGCTATTTTAAAAATCCGGATCTGACTGCCGAAACCATTCAAGATGGATGGCTGCACACCGGGGATGTCGGTGCACTGAATGACGGGCAACTTAAAATCATGGATCGTAAAAAAGATATCATCATCACAGCGGGCGGGAAAAATATTACCCCGGCGTTCATCGAAAACAAACTCAAATTCAGCACCTATATCCAGGATGCCGTCGTCATCGGCGATCGTCGTAAATTTCTGACGGCCCTGATATTGATCGACGAAGACAATGTGACCAAATATGCCCAGGACCATCGAATTCCATTTACCACCTTTTCAGATCTGACCCAAAATGAAAAGATACAAAAGCTCATTGATCAGGAAGTAAAAGAAATGAACAAAAGTCTCTCTAAAGTCGAAACCATCAAAAAGATTGCGTTGCTGCCGCGACGTTTTTATGAAGAAGACGGTGATGTGACGCCCACCAAGAAGGTTAAGCGGGCATTTCTGGAAAAACGTTATGCCGATATAATCGAAAATCTTTACAGAGGATGAGGTTGTCGTGATGAACCAAGGCTAGCATTGGCAAACTGTTAAATCATACGGAGCTTTAATTATGCGGTTTCAGGCTTCAGTGTTCGAGTGTCAATTCAGAGATGACAGAAGACAGAAAACAGAAGTCAGACTAATGAGATAGTATCAAACAGTTGACATCACTCGCAGGTACAACGAATGGATCTCATAGAGAGTTACCGGGAAGAACTTCAGCTCATCCGCAAACCATGGACCCGCATATGGGTCGCAGCCTTTGTGATATTTCTGCTCCTGCTGCCCTGGTTTGTACCAGAGTACTTTATCTATATTGTCACCATTATTTTTATTTACAGCATTGGTATTCAGGGCCAGAATATTTTGATCGGATATACCGGTCAGATATCCTTTGGCCAGGCCGGTTTCCTGGCCATTGGTGCCTTTTCCTTTGGTCATCTCAACCAAGTGGGGGTTCCCTGGCCGCTGGGGATTCTTGCGGCAGGTGCAGCGGCGGGAGCTTTCGGTATTCTGGTCGGTTTTCCTTCTCTGCGACTCAAAGGACCTTATTTGGCGATTGTAACAATGGGGTTCGGCATCGCAGTCTACCAAATATTCGTCAATTCCGAAGTGCTTTCTGGCGGGCGCATGGGCTTGATGATCAACAAATTAAGACCGATTTTTGGTATACCGGATGTCACGTTTAACTACTATTTTAATTTTTTGATTGCATTGGCATTTTCCCTGCTGTCCTATAATATCATCTCTTCCTATATGGGGCGCGCCTTCATTGCCATTCGCGACAATGACATCGCAGCCGAAGTTATCGGCGTCAATTTGACTCGCTATAAACTGCTCTCTTTTGCCATCAGCTCTTTTTATACCGGCGTCCAGGGAGGACTGTACGGTCTTTTTCTGGGTTATCTCGAGCCGAATATGTTCACTTTCATGGAATCCATTACCCTGTTTGTTGCGGTTATCATTGGCGGCCTAGCGTCAATTGAAGGATCCATCATGGGAGCAGCCTTTGTTATATTGGTCCCCCAGGTCTTCAGCAATTTGAAAGAAATGGTACCGGTGGTCTTTGGCGTGACAATTCTGGTGGTATTGATTTTCGAACCCCAAGGATTAAACGGTCGCTGGCTGAAAATACGGCTGTATTTTCGTAATTGGCCATTTCGATAGATTATTATCTCAAGCAATACATATTCAATTAGGTGGTTTTTTATAGAAAACAATCAACCAGGATCCCAAAAAGGTTGATCGGTTTAGGCTATAGAATCATGCTGCACTACTCAATAGAAGAAACGTGACATTAAAGGATATTCAAATGTCAAATTTTTCACAATACGTAGTTTCAGGACTTTCAACCGGCAGCATCTATGCCTTGGTAGCCCTGGGGCTTGCGCTCATATACCGCTCGACCCGAATATTGAATTTTGCCCATGGTGATATCACCACGGCCGGAACATTTTTTGCGTTTATGTTAATCGGATTCGAGCTTCCCTTTGCGGTCACCGTTTTACTGGCGCTTCTGTTTGGGGCCGGTCTGGCAATGGTTTTTTATTTTGGTGTCCTGATCCCGGCCCAGCGTCGAGAAGCCAACCAGCTCAGCCAGATTATCCTGACACTAGGCCTCGGCCTGATCCTGCAAGGTTTGGTTGCCTATTTCGGGGGCACCGAGCCGCAGTCATTTCCATTTCCGCTGTCGGACATAACCACTTACAGCTTCGGGAACGTAATCATTAGTCAGCTCAGTCTGGGGACCATCGGCATTGGCTTGATGGTTTGCTTGCTGCTGTATTTACTGGTTCAAAAAACACGTCTCGGTCTGGCACTGCGTGGAACTTCCGAAAACCTGCCGGCGGCCCAGACCATAGGCATTCCCACCCGGCAGATTTTGGCGCTCAGCTGGGGGTTGGCAGCCCTGTTAGGGGTTTTGGCCGGTTTGTTTCTGGCACCGACCTATCTGCTGGATCCTTTTTTTATGCTGGAGCCTTTCTTAAAGGGTTTTGCGGCCGCCATTTTGGGGGGACTCAACAGTTTGCCCGGCGCCGTTGTCGGTGGGTTGATTTTAGGTGTTTCCGAAAGCCTGGCGGGTGGGTATGTTTCAGTCGCGTTTAAAAACACCCTTGCATTTCTGATTATCATCCTGGTTTTATTGGTCCGCCCCGAAGGTCTTCTGGGTAAGGAGTTTAAAGAAAGGGTCTAACAATCAGAATTGCAGGTACGGCATTCCGCATTCCGATTCCCGAAATCCCATGTCCGGCCGTTTTGTTCCTTTCTCCGATTTTGACAAATCACCCGACATGATATATAAATTCAGATATCGCAATTTGTTCAGCTATAGCGGTTATCATAAATACGCTCCGTTCGGAGTAACGCAGCATTGCAAAACCGCCGATAATGGAACGATAATCTGCCAAACGCGCTATAACGAACAATTTATAGCCAAATCTTATCCTTATATCAATTCAAATAATAATAATTTGTGAACAAAGGAGAATCTGAGATGCAAAAACATTGGGCGGTCACGGCCATGGTGATGGTGGTATTGGTCATCTTTTTCGCCGGAGGATGCACGAAATCAAAAATAAGCTCGGAGCCGGCGACATTATCGGCTGAGGAAGAAGCGGCCCGACGGGCTGAAGAGGAAGCACGCCAAAAAGAGCTGGACCGGCAAAAAGCCCTGGCCGAAGAAAATCTAAGAGAAGAAAGCCTCAGTTCCCAAAGGGCATCAGAGGGTGAACAGGCTGAGAAAGAAAAATTTGAAAACGAAGACATTTATTTTGATTTTGACAGCATCCAGTTAACACCGGAAGCCATGGATATACTTGCCCAAAAAGGCAAATGGCTGCGTGATAATCCCTCAGCCCGCGTGACAATTGAGGGCCACTGCGACAATCGCGGAACCAATGAATACAATCTCGCATTGGGGGAAGGTCGCGCTCAGAGTGCAAAAACATTTTTAATGGACCTGGGGATCGACATCTCGCGACTGAACACCATCAGCTACGGTGAAGAGCGTCCTTTAGATCCTCAACAGACGGAAACGGCCTGGGCAAAAAACAGACGCGTCCATTTCGTCATTGAGGAATAATGCCGCCCAAACGAATTGCCTGTTTTGTCTCTCCCCATGGTTTTGGTCATGCTGCACGAGCGGCCGCGGTGATGGAAGCCCTATCTCAATCTGATAAAGCGTTGCAGTTTGAAATATTCACCACGGTGCCGTCCTGGTTTTTCCAAGATTCCATGTCTGCCCAATTTGGCTATCACAAGCTGACCACCGATATCGGTCTCGTGCAAAAAAATGCCTTTCAGACGGATGTTGAGAATACCCTACGGGCGCTGGAGGATTTTTATCCACCATCAACATCGTTGATTGGAAAAATCACTGAAAAGATTCGCAGATTGCATTGCGATCTGATCGTCTGCGATATTGCTCCGATCGGAATCCTGGCCGCCAAGGAGGCCATGAAACCATCGATCCTGATCGAAAACTTTACCTGGGATTGGATCTATCAGCCATACGCAGCCACAGACAGCCGCATCACACGATACATCAAATATTTACAGCCCATATTCAATGCGGCAGATTATCATATCCAAACCGCACCGGTATGCCGCCGGAATTCAGCAGACTTCGTATCTGCGCCGGTAAGCCGGAAAATAAAATCGACCGGCAGTGAAATCAGAAGACGCCTTAAGATATCTGCAGACAATAAAATGGTTTTGGTCACCACCGGCGGCATACCGCAAGGTTACGGCTTTTTGGAGAACCTGGACAGCCTGACGGAAATTACATTTGTTATGCCGGGAGCCGGTCCGGAAATTAAAATGTCCAATAATTTGATCATTCTGCCCCATCGTTCGGAATTTTATCATCCGGATCTGGTCTACGCCGCGGATGCTGTGGTAGGAAAGGTCGGGTACAGCACGTTAGCAGAAGTTTACCACGCAGGGATTCCATTCGGATATGTAACCCGGTCGGATTTCCGCGAGTCTGAAACGATGGAGCAGTTTATTCAAGAGCATATGTTCGGTATCCCGGTGAGCGAATCGGAATTCAACAGCGGTCATTGGACAGCCAAACTCGGGAATCTGCTGGATCTTGCTTGTGTAAAGCCCGACATCGCCAACGGAGCCGATCAGATCAGCAGATTTATTGAAGAGGAATTTTCATGATCAAACGGATTGTTTCGGGAGGTCAGACAGGAGCCGATCGGGCAGCTCTAGATGTGGCCATAAAGCTCGGCATCGCTTACGGGGGCTGGATCCCGCGCGGACGATTGACTGAAAACGGGGAATTGCCGCCCGAATACCATTTGAAAGAAACTTCAAGTTCCCAATATCCCGAACGTACCGAAAAAAATGTGGTGGATTCCGAAGGAACCCTCATTCTATCACACGGACCGCTGACCGGAGGAACCGACTATACCCGGGAGATGGCCATCAAACACCGTCGACCGTGGCTTTATATTGATCTTGATCGCACGGCTGCATTCCAGGCTGCCACCGCAATTAACCAATGGATCCTGCAAAAAAAAATAGAAATCTTAAATGTGGCCGGGCCGCGGGCCAGCGAAGACCCGTCCATTTACCAGGATACCTTGAATATCGTGGAAAGTGTCTACTACCTCGGTTTGGTCGAAACCAACATGACCGGCAAAGATCCTGCAATAAGTCCGATACAGCAGCCTATCAGCCGCACCGGTAAAAAGCCCCGCAACGTGGCCGAGGCGGTTGAACTGCTGTCTAATCGTTTGCCCTTGAAAGATAAGGCAACAGTTGCCAATATGTCACAAACCGAATTGCCGGCCATTCAGGCCAGCCTGGCTGGGTATATTTTGAACAATTTCGGCCTGCAGTCCGGCAATCTGGAGTTGATGAAATCTTGCCGTTCGGAATCGAAAGAAACATTCCAGCGGGAAGAAGATGCCGTGACCGTCATTGTCACTGCCTTGTGGCAGACGCTGCAGAAGACACACAAATTGAGAGTCGTTAAGTAAAAAGAAAGGAACCATCCATATGGCAGACATCTATCTTCGATTGGCCAAACACCTGCAAGACCTGGTCATGGGCTACCCGTTCAATGAGGCGCTCACAGACCTCCTTGAAGAAACCTACAGCCCGGTAGAGGCCCAGGTTGCTTTGGCCATCCCCAATGACCTGGCCCCATTGGAGGTTGTCGACCTTGAGACCATCGCGGCTCGCTGCGATCTGCCCCGTTCGACCGTGTCGGAGGCCCTCCAATCTCTGTCAGACCGCAATATGCTGTATACCCGAACATCCATATCAGGCAAGCTCGGTTATGCCCTGTTACAGGTTGGTTATGGGATTCCGCAGACCTTCTTTTGGGGAGGCCAGACCGATGAACGG
>JASFSK010000124.1:0-9977 GCA_050114455.1 Desulfobacterales bacterium
TGTATCGACAAATTCGGCAAACGCCTCTTCGGCTTCGCCGCGTACGATAAAATCAAACAGATGGGACTTGAGGATGTCCTCTGCGGCGGCCATGGTATGGATACCGCCGCACACCAGGGGTACTTCTGTGGCTTTACGTGCCCAGGCAGCCAGTTTTCTTGCATACGGCCACTGGTTGGTGACGACCGAAAAACCGATAATATCAGCCGATTCTTGCCGTAACCGGCTGATAAACTGTTCTTCGGAAGGCAACGACTCAATATCGTCACACAGTTGCCACAAGGCAACATCGTGTCCCAACTGTTTAAGCACTGCCGACAAATGAGCGATACCGTAATTGAACCCTATCTGGGAGCCGGCGTTGGGATAGAGGAAGAGTATTTTCATTTTTTTGAACCATATCGGAATTTTGTTATGTGAAATACGACCTAACCTAAATTTAAAAGATTATGTATCCATCATCCGTTCATTTTTCACACGAATGATAATGTCCTCGACGTCGATCGCGGTCGGATCGGACAAGGTGTCGACATGAACAATCCGGCAGCGGTTGGCGCCAAAGGCACGCCAGCGTCGAATGAAGCGCATGTTGTTGGAACCGGCAAAAATGGTTAGGCAGGGGATCTGCAATGCGGCTGCAATATGCTGACAGGCGGAATCGTAGCCAATATACTCGTCACATTTTGCGATAATGGCCGCAATTTCACCGATACCCGTTTGTAAGCCGATCACGCCACTACTGATATCACTGTTAAACTCAGCAGTAAATACGGCATTCTCGATGGGATAGCCCTTCTTTCGCACAGCATTCAGAAGAGCATCGGAATATTGGCGCTCCTTTTCGCCAATTCCTTTGTCCAATACGATCACGGTGTTCGGTTCCTGTAACAGAGACAACAAAAGTTCCTGTTCCAGAAGCTGTCCGACCTTTTTGCGCGGATTGCCGCCGACACCGAAATTGATTGCAATGATTCTCCGGGTACCATTATCCTTGAGCCTCTTACAAAGTCTATTCGCCCTTTGAATAGGGTCTGGAAGCAGCCAGACAGCGGGGTAGCGAAAATCATCCACCCCTGTTACCTTATCCAACCATGCATTGGTGAGTTGGGCCATAGACATGTTGCCGGCAAATGAGACATCCGAACGGCTGTCAAAAAAGTAGTAACGGTCCGATGGAATAATGGGCAGCACACCAAGCTGGGAAAGGCGGGAGTCCGGATCCACCAGAATGATATGGTCCAGCGGACAGGAGACCAGTTCCTGCTGAATGATATTTAACACCAGCTGCCAGTTGGACAGCCGTTCAAGTAATCCGCCCTTCCTCTCATATTCAACTTTTTGCAATCGAATGCGCGGATTACCGCCATAGATTTCATCCAGTTTGCCACCACCGATAAGTACTAATTCCGCCTTGGGGTACAGTTCAGCCAGACGTTGGATGATAACGCTGGTGACAGCGACATCGGCGCCGATAGTCACGCGGGATAAAAGCAAGATTTTTTGAATTTCTCGATGGCGGTCTAAGGACCTGGATGCCAGCCGAATGGCACGAATGCGGTCAAACAGGTCATTGCGGTTGTAAATCTTAAAATCCTGCAAAGAGCTGTCCAGTTCTTGGCCGGCCGAAAGCTTGCGGCAGAAAGAGATGACCTGGGTCATGACCCGATTGTAGGTTTCCGTCTGAAGCTCTTCAAAGTCGTCACATAGGCTTTCGATGATAATGCTGAACAGTGACTGGGCGGCGACCCTGTTGAGATCGGGGTCCTGGGAAATGGTGGTCATTTCACAGAGCAGATCGATGTAATCCTCTTCATAGTGACAATTTTTTAAATACGAATCCATAAACGAATGAGCAACCTGCCGCGACAATCGTCCGAGGCCTTCCGGGTCGACGATTTGCGTTTTTAGGTGCATCCATTTTTTTCGGTAAAAAGAAGATTTCATGAACTTAAGAATGCTTCCGCAGCAATCGTTGCCCGGCTTGCAGCACCGCCTCCGGCGAGATCTCGGTCATACACCTGTGATCCAGCTTGCATTGTTTCAGGTGACAGGGTGAACACGCCGCTTCCCGCCGCAGCACAATGGTTTTTTCAAGATTCAGCTGGGTATATCGTGGATCCGTAGGTCCCATGATCACCACCACTGGTACATCGAAAGCAACGGCATAGTGGCGCGGGCCGGTGTCATTGGTAACCAAGAGCTGGCAGCGTTGAATCAGCGGTTTTAAGAGCGCCAGATCCACCTTGTCCGGGCCGGTGTTGATAATTTTTACGCGACTGAGCCGTACGATTTCATCTCCGATTTCTGTTTCTCCGGGCCCGATAAACAGCAAAATTTGGCAATTCAAACGTTGGGATAACAAATCCGCCAAGCGTGCAAAATGCGCCGGTGGCCAACACTTGGAACTGCCGAATTGCGCTCCCGGATTTATGCCAATTACCGTATCATCAGGGGAAATGCAATAGCGTTTAAGAAGTCGCTGACCCTTTTCCCGCACGGTATCAGACATGAATAGTTGGGGTCTGGGTTTTGAGGGTATCGTGAGATGCAACCAGCGGCAGATTTCAAGATAATAATCCACCATTGGTCTGGGGACAAAACGATTGTTTTCATGGAGGGGGAGGGGACCGCTGCTGATCAATGCCGAGCGGCCGTTGCGGCGGTAACCGTAGATTTGTCTGGCACCGCCGAGTCGTGCCATCAAGGCCGACCGGAAGGAATTCGGCAGAACAAAGGCGAAATCAGGATTCAACCGGCGGATTCGTAAAGACGCTTGAAGGGCTCCCCGGAAGGTTTTGTCGTTTACCCTAATCAGGTCATTAAACCATGGTCCATCCTCAACCACACGGCCGGCATACTGCCGGATCAGGCCAACGATCCGGGCGTCCGGATAGTTGCTGCGGATACACTCAAAGGTTGGTGTCGCCATCACGACATCGCCAACCCAATTGGGACATGAGACCAGGATAATTTTGGGTGGGTTTTGCTTGATAGTGAATGTCATTTGAATGCGTAATCAGCGTTTAGTGCATTTCAGGCCTTTCATGGTTTGCCCGGTTCAGTGCCCAGGATAGCTTTTCCATGACCGCCTCCGATTTAATCTGATACATACATTCTCGCTTGCGGTCAGGACAGCGTTTTTTATAGCAGGGAACACAGTCCTTCTCGGATTGAACCACCAGATGCTCACATCCATAGGGCGCATGCCGGTCTGGAGGCGTCGGGCCGAACAGGGTTACATAGGGTGTGCCCACAGCTGCCGCCAGATGTCCCGGTCCTGAGTCGGGGCCCACGCCTGCCGTGGCAGCTTTCAACACGGCTGTCATTTCCACCAGCGAGTTACCGGTTAGGTCAAGCACTTTGGTTGAGTTCATTTTCGCTGCAAGACGCCGGGCGGCAGACCTTTGAGAATGATCACCCAAGAGCACGACGTGTAATTTTTGGGCTGTTACGATATGATCTACAATTTGGCGATATCCCTCAAAGTACCAATCCTTGGTCTCCCAGGATGATCCCATTACCACCGCAATGAACCGATCCTTGATTTCAATTATTGCAGATGGGGCCATTTCGTTGACATTTAACCGATCAAATCCAAAATCCAGGTCAGCTGGTTCTGGCAGACCCAGGCGTTCGGTAAATTTCAGATAGTGACTCAATTTGGAAAAGTCTTCACTGACGTACGGAATATACTCGTTATTAAATAACCAATTCAATTCTTTGGTGTTGCTGCGGTGGAGACCGATTCGTCGCTTAGCGCCTGACAGAAACGAGAACATGCCGCTCTTAAAAATGCGCTGGAGATCAAGCGCAATGTCGAAATGCTCCGAGCTCAGTTCCTTGTAAAGTTGCCGTAATGCTGAGATCCGCCATTCTCGTCTAAAGATAATTATTTTATCGATTTGAGTATGAAACCGAATCAATTCAGCCCATCTCGCTTCCATCAGCCAGCTGATCCGACTTTTCGGCAAATGTAATTTTATGTGCGAGACCAGACAGAGTGCTCTGACGATGTCTCCCAGCGATCCCGTCAATATGATCAGTATCGAGGGGGAGGTGAAATTATTGACTTGTGTTGAATTGGCTTGATTTTTTATCAATTCGAAAAACATCCATTTGCATGCCCGCGATTGATTTTATTTAGGTCAGCCCTGCTTGCAGCCTTTCAATGAGCATGACGGGTAACTGGTGTTTGGTGACGGCTCGTTGCCAGCGGGTGAGATATCGATTCCTCAATTTTTTTCTGCTACCGTGATAAATCTGTCCCTTATCAAAATCCACTATGTAAATTTGATCCGCTCCGTCAACTACGATATTGCCAGGATGCAAATCAACATGTAGGATGTCGTTTTGGATCAACAAGGAAATCTGTCCGATGACGGATTCCATGACCATGTGCGCCTTTTCTTCGTCTTTTAAACTCAGCAATGCAAGCGATCGAGGATCTTTAATTGCTCGACTGACCAGCCAGGCCTGATAAAAAATGCCGCTGCGGTGGGCATAGGCGACGGGTTCCGGTGCATTAATCCCTAAATTCCTGACGACCTGCAACAGCTCGAACTCTATTTGAGCGCGGGTTTTTCCAAGTTTGAGATACCGTTGTTTGATAAAATACCGTAACAGTCCGCCCCGGCGGTAATGCTTGATGACGACCGATCCGATTCCATCCAGCTGGGCCGGGGTTAAAGAGGCTCTCCCGTCCAGAGCCGAATCACCAATGGGTTCCGGGTGATGAAAAAAACCAGCAAGGGCGCTCAGGTGAGAATCCGTCAGATTCAAAGAGAATCCGAAATGATAAGAATCAATGGTTCGGTTCAGTGGCATAAAATTTCAAGGTTTCGGTGACCCGTCGCTGGCAGATAATCTTTTACATGTTAGATTCTATATCCCAATTGCTCCAAAAAATTGCCCAGCAGTCCATTCAACGTTTTTTTATCCGAATCCTGCATCTGCGTTTGCCACTTATAATTGCGATTGTCCATCCCGCCGGTGATCGCCTGCAGAAAATCGTCCTGCCAGACCAACCCGCACTGATTACCGACCTGCCTGAGTGTCTCCGCCGGTCGGGCAACAAATTCCTCGTATCTAACTTCCATGAACTGATCTTGCGGTAATTTGTCTGCCGACTTCAATATTGATTCCACGGTCATTTTCCATTGCAAGGCGCAGGCATCAACCATCGGAAGATTTAAAAGGTCCTGCCAGCCGGGTGGTTTGACACTCCAATATTGCCCAGAATGCCTCTGCCTGGATCGCAAAATGGAATAGGCAACAGCCCTGCCATCTCTAAGGATATGGATGAAGATGGCATCCGGGAAAACCTCCTTCAGAAATTCCATCCGGACCGAGTTTCCAGGACACTTATTGACGAAGCGCGGCTTTTTGAAAATCCGCAGATTGTTCTGCAAAACCGAATGGAGATAGTTGCGAACGGTTGCGGTGACATCCTTAGGACCGAGGGACTCGTCATCGGTGCCAACAAATTTTTGCCAGATGTTGTTGGCTTCGGTCGGGCGGTGATCTTTTCGAAACAGCATGACGATACGGGTCAACCAGAAAGAGGACGGAATTTTTTTGGTAATATTTGAAATCCAGGCTAAATCGGGATGCTTTGCGAAGGTACGGTAAAAAATGTTGGTACCGCTGCACGGTGCGCCAACGATAAATATTGGGCGAACTATCTGATTCGGCATTGAAATACACCTCGATCCATTGTTTCCGTCGTCGGCTGGTCTTGTTTTCTTGCTGTTGATCGTGCCGTATGAGTCATTTGATCCGCCTTGGTCGCTCGGACGCGTCCTGCCGTAGCAGCCGATGATTGCCATCATCGTCATGCCTTCATCGTTTGGAAGGTCCCACACACGGAAAAAGGGCAACTGTTTTCTGGCGCTTTATGACATTTTTGTCCAATATTTGCAAGAGCCGCCTGCTGTCCGGCCAGAGGTTTAATTGCCCTTGCCTCCATCCTGAGATTCTGATAATTTTCATCTAACCATCTCTGTGGTCGGGGATCAAACATCTGGTTAAAAAGGATCGGTGCCTGTGGATAATATATCCGCCAAAAACTGTTTAAAAGCCACCCTGGCCCGCAGACTTGCCGATTATCAAATCACCGCCAGCCGTTTAAATTCGGAGTTTCATCTGGAAGGCATGCTGTCAGAAGTTGAAGCGTGCCGGGTTGTCAAGGAAAACAGCCGACGGCAGGTGTATCATCTTCAGACCGCCAATGGCGGCTACTTCCTCAAGCACAGCTGCCTTGTCAGAACCAAAGATCGATTGAGACACTTTTTGCTGCCCCGCCGACGATGGGCCGAATGGCGCAACCTCCATCGTTTGAGACATGCTAAGGTGCCGGCAGCCAAGCCAATCGCAAAAGGACACCGGAACATCAAACGCCCTAAATCTTATTTCATATTGACCGAACAGGTAACCGGGACGCATACTCCCAATGATTCGCTTGAAAATGCACGAAGCCTAGGTGAATATGCGGCGTTTTTACATCGTTCTAGAGTTTATCATTCTGATTTAAATCGAAAAAATTTTATCTTACACCCTGACGGCCAAATTTTCCTTTTGGATGCTCAGGAGGTTTATTTTTTGCCTTGGATGCCGCACCGGCTGAAGGTAAACAACATCGGGCGGACTATCTTGAACCTATGCAACCTGGATGATCCTAAAACCTGGGTGGCCAAATTTCTAAAGGGTTACAACCAGGATCTCTTTAAACCTGTGGTTGTTTCTGAAGCTGTTGCTGCACTCCGGCGTCATCAACGCCGCCGCTACCGATCGAGGTCAAAACGATGCTGCAAAAACAGCAGCCAGTTCGATAAAATAAAAGGCCGACGGCTGCACGGCTACAAGCGGAAAGATTTCAACTGGGGCGCAGTGGAGCTGAAGCAGGCCGAAGAAAGCGGGGAATTCCTAAAAGGATCACACGTGATTGGCTACCGGGGGGTTTGTCTGAAAAAGCACCCCAGACGGTTTTTTCACCAAAATCGCTGTTTGGTCAGCTGGAAAATGTCCCGGGCTCTTGAGGTCAGAGGAATTAACGTTCCCTGTTCGCTGGGCTATTTTGAAACCCAGGGTCAAACTTATTTTTTGGCTGAATTGCTGGGTGACCGTCTCCATCTGAATGCCTATCTCTCGAGGATAACCCAAGAACGGAGCAAACGCCGAGCCCTCAAGAAACTTGCCCTTTGGATCAGAAAATTTCATGATACCGATGTTTGGCAGCGGGATTTTAAATCCAGCAATGTGCTATGCCGGAATTCAGATTATTATATGGTTGATCTTGACGGTGTCAGAATTCGCCGTCTGAGCGATGATAACAAAATTAACAACCTGGCCCAACTCAATGCTTCCATTAGCAATGCCATTACCCTCAAGGACCGGCTGCGTTTTTATCATTATTATTCTGCGGATTTTCAACCCAACCGGCAGCAGCGGCGATCCGTATATCGCAAAGTATGGAATATTACCAAAACCAAGAATACCGGGATATATGACCTGGATCTTGCCAAATTAATCGAATTTCAGTTCAAGGCAGGGCCAATCCAAAGAAAAGGAATTTAGGATGAACCAAGCGTTCAGCCAGAATATTGTTAGTATCGTTCACACCATCCGATATAAGTTACAACAAACAAAATTTTTAAAATACACCTATTTAATATTTTTAGCAGGTTTTTTTTTCTCGCCGGATAAACACCTACATCGTAATTATTTTTATCTCTTTGTCATAGTACCTTTTTTAATCGGTCTTGACTCAAGTTTTATACGAAATTGTATAAAAAGTAAAATATTCCAAATAAGCATATTATTTTTGCTGTATTTTTGGGCTAGCATGTTTTGGACAGATACGAATTTATCCATTGAAGATCATTTCGACCTCAGTCGTTATTTATTTATGCTTGTCATCTTTTTTATGGTGACAATGACGCTGTCGTCAATCTCGGAGGAAAATTTTGATAAAATAAAGTTTTGGCTGTGCTTAGCTGCCTGTATTTCGGCGATTATAATGATATTGATTTTTTATGACGCAAAGAATTTTCCAAGAGCCAGATTGGTTGGCTACTTTGAATATACTCAGAATCCAAATCAAGCCTCAATGTATTTCGGATTTATCGGAATTCTTGCATTTCATTCCATCCTTTGCTCAAAATACGCACGGCATAACATATTCTACTGGTTTGTCTATCTGACTTTATTTGGGTATATTTTACTGTGTCAAAGCCGCGGTCCCCTGCTTGCTTTCGTCATAGTACTGGTGATGGAGTCCATTTTTGCAAAAAACTGGAAGATGATAGCACTATTCCTAGCGCTATTGATTGTGTTTATGGTTTTTTTAGAATTTTATGATTTGGGTATTCGAAGTTTTTACGAAAGGGGACTTTCTTATCGGTTAATTCTTTGGAAAGGCGCTATAAAGCATATATCGGAAGCGCCGTTGTTTGGGAAAGGATGGTTTGCAGATGTTAATATGCAGATAGGAAACAAAATGGTAAGTGCCCATAATTTATTGCTTTTGGTTAGCGCCAAGAGCGGTGTCATAGGAGGCGGGCTTCTTTTGTTATTGATTTTGACAACATTTATCCATAGCTATAAATATTTTGTTGCTTCGGGAAATTGGATATTTATTTCAATTTTTGTATATTTCATTATCTGCATGACATTTGATTATACTCATATACTATACAAGCCAAATTTGGGGTGGATTATTTTTTGGATGCCGATCGCGTTAATCGCCGGAGAAGAGATACGGCTGAAAAACTGCGCTTGAGGACTGCTGATTTGACTACCAAATATAAAGTGAAATTTTCAAAAAGTAAGACATGAGTCAAACTTGCTAATGACCCATGTTTTCTTTAAAGAAATACCATGATATTTTTATCAAACAGAATATTAATATTGTTGTTTTGGGGGATATGTGTACTTAAAGGAGTTGTATATATATCAATTACACCCGTATTTGAGGGGTTTGATGAACCATGGCACTATGCTTATATTCAAGAAATAGCTGAACATTCCCAATTTCCCCACGCTCAGACATCTAAAATTTCATTGGAAATTCAAGAGTCATTCTTATATTTGCCTCACTCACCCTTTTCTGAAAAAGGTTATACGTTTTATGATTATTGGAAGCTTTCAAAAGAAGAGCGGATACAGCTGCGAAACTCTCTTGTAAACATGCCAAGGGATTTTCGAAAATTCGATTCTGAAGGGGAAAGGGGCCAATATCAGGCGCAGCATCCACCTCTTTACTACCTAATTTGCGTTCCTATATACTCATTGATGAGTGATTACGATTTAATAAGTAGAGTATTTTCACTACGATTGTTAAGTGTACTCATAAGCTCACTTACCATCCCTTTTGGCTATCTAGCTATTCGTAAATGGTTTCGCTCTGATGAGGTCATCCAGGTAATTGTAACAGGCATCATAATTTCCATGCCACTATTTTATTTCGATACATCTCGCATCGGCAATGATTCCTTAGGCGTACCACTTTTTACGGCTATGATTCTTTTATGTGGGGTCATATGGAATGAAAATTGGAGTTATTTGTTAACAGCTGGACTATCAATCATACTTGGTCTTGGATTATTAACGAAAGCATACTTTACTGCCGCAATTCCACCAATAGCAGCTTTATTTTTATTAAAAAATTTGTATGACCGTACCTCTTTAAAACACTTTCTAAATCACTTTGCGATATTATTTGTTGGTTGTTTAATGATTTCTAGTTGGTGGTATATAAGAAACTATATCAATTATGGCACGTTTACTGGCCTTTATGAATCAATAATCAATCATTCTGATAGCTCCCAGTCATGGTACTTGGCAATTTCCGATATTAATTTGGGACGATTTTTCAGACGGGTTATTGACTCCCATTTATGGCCAGGCCATTGGTCCTTTGTAAAAATTCCAAAATATTTTAGCAGAGCATATAGACTAATATTTTTCTTGGGAATTTTTTT